>DASPJI010000101.1:0-2151 GCA_035628695.1 Thermoanaerobaculia bacterium
CCCGGTCAGCTCGTTGTGCGCCCGCCCCCGCTTGGGGTGGATCTCCACGCGCCCAACTCCCGGCAGGGTCTGCTTCAGGGCGGCGAAAAACTCGGGGGCGACGACCAGCTCGTTCTCGTGCAGGCGCCGCACCTGGATCCGCTGGCGCAGGCGGTCCAACGGCAGGTCGGCCTCCGCCCGTTCCAGCTCCACCGAGGTGTGGAACGCGTCGAGCAGGGGGAGGCTGCGTAAGTCGCCGATGAAGATCGAGCCACCGGGCCGTACCAGCGCCACCGCGCCCGCGATCACCTCCGCAAGGTAGTCGGCGCTCGGGAAGTACTGCACCACCGAGTTGAGGATCACCGTGTCGAAGGAGCCGGGCGCGAAGCCCGAGAGCTCGTCGGCCCGCCGCTGCTGCAGCTCGACCGGCGGGCGTTCGGCCCAGGTGGCGAGGTGGGCCTCGACCTCGTCGAGCACGCGGCGGGAGATGTCGGTGCCTACATAGATCTCGGCGGACCGCGCGAGCCGGAAGAGGAGCATGCCGGTGCCACAGCCGAGCTCGAGCACCCGGCGCGGCGCGAGCGAGCGGATGCGCTCCACCGTGTCGTCGAGCCACTCGACCATCTCCTCGCGCGGCAGCGGCTGGCCCGTATAGGTGCTGTCCCAGCCGACGATGTTGAACGTAGGATCGGTCTCGTTCGCCCCGCGCCGGTAGATGTCGTCGAACAGCGACTCCCATTGGGCGACATACCCGGGCCGCTCCGCGGGGTCGTTGGCCGGCGCATACCCGGCGTCTCCCACCACGTACGCGACCAGGCGCCGCTCCCCGGGCGCGTCTTCGCGCGCCACGACCACCGCTTCCAGCACCGCCGTGTGCTCGGCCAGGCAGGCCTCGATCTCCCCCGGTTCGATGCGGAAGCCGCGCACCTTGACCTGGGAGTCGATCCGCCCCAGGAACTCGACCGCGCCGTCCGGCCGCAGGCGCACCAGATCGCCGGTGCGGTAGAGCCGCTCGCCGCTTTCACCAAAGAGGGCGCCAAAGGGATCGGGGATCCAATTCGCGGCGGTGAGAGCGGGCCGGGCCGTATAGCCGCGCGCCAAGCCGTCGCCCGCCAGACACAGCTCGCCGGCGACGCCCAGGGGGACCGGCTGGTGGAGCGGATCGAGCACGAAGAGCCGCGTGTTGGCGATCGGCTGGCCGATGGGGACCGTGGTCGCCCCTTCCGGCACCTCGGTCACCTTCTGCCAGGTAGCGAAGGTCGTGCTCTCGGTCGGGCCATAGACGTGGAGCAGGCGGCGCGGCGGTCCCCCGGCCAGGACCTCCCGCACCCGGCGGGGATCGATCGCTTCGCCGCCGAAGAGGAGCGAATCGAGCGTCGCGAAGGCCGTGGGGCTCTCCCGCGCCACTTGGTGGAACAGGGCCGTGGTGACGAAAAGGGAGGTGACGCCATAGCGCCGCAGGGCGTCGGCGAGGGCCCCCGGATCGAGGAGCGTCTCCTTGGTGATCCCCACGACACAGCCGCCGTGGAGCAACGGCCCCCAGATCTCATAGGTGGCGGCGTCGAACGAGGCCGTTGCGGCCTGGGCCACACGGTCGGCGGGGCCGAGACGCACGTAATCGGTGTTCAGCACCAGGCGGGAGACCGCCCGGTGCGTCACCTCGACCCCCTTGGGGCGGCCGGTGGAGCCGGAGGTATAGATGACGTAGGCGAGGTTCGCTCCGTCCGGCGCCACGGGCCGGACGGAGCCTTTCCTTTCTCTTCCCCCTGCCCCTTCCCTACCCTCCTCGCCGTCGAGCAGGAGGACCGGCAGGCCGCCTGCGGGAATCCCCGCCGCCCTCTCCGTCGTCGCCGTCACGACCAGGGCGACGACGCCGGCATCCTCGATCAGGAGGGCCAGCCGCTCGGCCGGGTAGTCGGGATCGAGAGGGACGTACGCGCCGCCGGCCTTGAGGATCCCCAGCATGCCGACGATCAGCTCGGGGGAGCGCTCCAGGCAGAGCCCCACGCGGCTCTCGAGCCCGACGCCCGACGCGCCCAGACGGCGGGCCAGCCGGTCGGAGAGACGGTCCAGCTCGGCGAAGCTCAAGCCGTGATCGCCGTAGAGCACGGCCAGGGAGTCCGGCCGCTGCCCCGCCTGTGCCGCGAAAAGCTCGGGCAGACCCACGCGGTC
>DASPJI010000102.1:0-2094 GCA_035628695.1 Thermoanaerobaculia bacterium
AAACGACCCGCGGATCATCCGGCGCCACGGCGATGTCCACCACACCGAGGTTCTCGTTCCGCACCGGCCGCACCTTCCTCAAGGCGCGGCCGGTGGGGCTGTGGAACAGGCCGTTCCGGCCGCCGGCCCAGACGCCGCCGCGGGTACGGGGATCGGCGGCGAGCGCTCCGATGCCGGCGCCGACCCGGCGCACCGCCAGCCAGCGGCGCCCTCCGTCGTTGCTGGTCCAGAGCTGGTCGCCGGTCGTCGACCAGACGCGCCCGCGGAGATTGGGGTCGACGAGGAGGTCGCCGCCGCCGAAGACCAGCACGTTGGGGGCGGCGAGGCTCAGGCGCCAGCTCGCGCCGTCGTCCTCGCTGACGAGGAGGTGGTCGGAGGCCTGCGCGTACAGCACGCCCGGCCGTTGCGGGTCGACGGCGATGGACTCGATCCACCTGCCCGAGAGACCCGAGCTGGCGGCCTCCCAGTGCTCGCCGCCGTCGCCGCTACGGAAGACGCCGCCGAGGCTGGCGATGCCCGCCGAGCCGAGGTACAGGGTGCCGCCGCTCGACGCCATCACCCCGATCGAGCGGGCCGCGGGCTGCCCGGCGGCGGGTACCCAGGACGCGCCCTGGTCGGCGCTCCAGTAGAGCCGGTCTGCGGCCAGGCCGCGGGCATACGAGCGGCTGTAGGCGAACAGCCGTCCGTCGTGGAAGCCGAGGAAGGCGAAGAGGCCGCCCCTGGGCGCCCGCAGCTTCTCCCAGACCGTGCCGCCGTCGCGGCTGCGCAGCAGGCCGCCGGAGATGGTGAAGAGGGTGTCGGGGTCCGCCGGATCGAGGGCGACGCTGCCGCAGCGGCGGCCGAGGCAGCTCAGCCGCGACCAACTCGCCCCCTCGTCGCTGCTGGTGAACAGCTCGCTCGTCGTGCGTGCGTAGAGCTGGCCGTTGGCGGGGTCGATGACCAGCGACTCGACGGCGCCAGCGGGCGGCAGGTTGCCGTTGCGCACCGCCCAGGTCTCGCCGCGGTCCTCGCTGACGAACACCCCCTCCCAACCCGCCAGCCAGACGCGCTCGGGCCGCCGCGGGTCGACGACGAGGGCATTGACGTGCGGCCGGCCCGGGAAGCCGGCGGTGATGGCGCGCCAGGTGCGGCCCTCGTCGAGCGAGCGCCAGAGGCCCTCCCAGGTGGTGCCGGCAATTACCACCGCGCCACTGAGCGCCAGGGCGCGGACGCCGGGGGCGCTGGTGCTGCCGAGGCCGCTGCCGGCGAATGTCCAACTATCGCCGCCGTCGCTGCTGCGGAACACGGAGGTCGGGGTGGCAGCGTAGACGAGATCGGCGTTGGTGGGGTCCGCGGCGAGCGCGGAGATGGACTCGCCGTCGGGGCCGAGCGGAGACCAGGAGCCGACGGCCGCCGTCGCCGTCGTGGCGAGCGCCAGCGCGCCGATGGCCAGCAAGGCGGCGAGAAGGGGGAGACGGGTGCGGCGGTGGCTCATAGGATACCCTCCGGTCTGCGCGATAGCCCAACTTCAACCATCTAGTTTAGCTGACATGGGAGTGCCTGGTACCTCCCTCCAGCACCTTCGGCGATGCTCGGCGAGGTTTGGCCGGAGATGGTGACCCGGAAACCCGTCCCCTCTTCGTGGTCCGTCTGGGAGGGCACCCGCGGGAGCTTTCGCGGGGCCGCGCGCCCTCCGGCGTGTCCTGCTACGACCTTGATAGCCCGATCATAGAAGAGATGAAAGCAGAAAAAGAGCGTCCTGCGGCGCCTTGATCGGGTTTTCTTTACTCGTACGCTAGGATTCCCCCGCATGCGTCGACACCGAGGAGGGCCGTGGGCCCGAGTGGCCATGGGCCTGATCCTCTCCGCCCTCCTCTCCGGTTGCGGCAAGGGCGAGGAGCCACGGCAGGCTGAGCCCGCGGCCAATCAAGAAGCGCCTCGGGCCACCCGGGGCTACATCGTCATCTCCATCGACACGCTGCGAGCCGATCACCTGGGGTGCTACGGCTATCCCCGGCCGACCAGCCCGTTCCTCGATTCGCTGGCCGAGCGCGCGACGCTGTTCGAGGAGGCCTACGCGCAGTACCCGAGCACTCTGGTCTCCCATATGTCGAT
>DASPJI010000103.1:0-12210 GCA_035628695.1 Thermoanaerobaculia bacterium
GCCGTGCGGCAGGCCGATGAAGGCGATGAACAGGCCGATGCCGACGGCGCCGGCGAAGTGGATCACCGGCGGCACGGCGCTCACCAGCAGACGCCGGGCGCCGGTGACGGTGAGGAGCACGAACAGGATGCCGGCCCAGAACACCAGCCCGAGCGCCGTCTGCCAGGGGACGCCGCCGCCGACGCAGACGCCGTAGGCGAAGAAGGCGTTCATCCCCATCCCCGGCGCCAGGGCGATCGGGTAGTTGGCGGCGAAGGCCATGAGCAGGGTGGCGAACGCCGACGCCAGGCAGGTGGCGACGATCGCCCCCTCCAGGGGGATGCCGGCGGCGGTCAGGAAGACTGGGTTGACCGCCAGGATGTAGGCCATGGTGAGGAAGGTGGTGAGCCCCCCGAGGAGCTCCCGGCCGGGCGTCGAGCCCGCGGCGCGCACGTGGAACAGGCGTTCGAGCATGGCTGGGGGTAGTTTACGGCAGGGCCGGCCCGCAGGCCTCGCCCCCCGTCCGGGACGCTCGGCAAGATTCCGGGCCGTCTGGAATCCATCCGATTGGATTGGACGCGATCCGGTTCGACCGGATGAAGTCCGGAGCGTCCGGGAGCTTCCCGAGCGCTCCGGATCGCGTCCCGGCCGCGCGGAAGCTTCCCGGAGCCCCCGGATGGCATCCGCGGCGCCCGGACGGAATCCGCGGCGTTCGGATGGAGTCCACGGCGCCTGGACGCGATCCGAGGCGGTGAGAGCCTCGCCTGCATCAGGAAGAGGTCGGTGCATGAGGGCGGTGGTGCCTCCCCCCCTGGGCGGGTGGGCGGTAGGGAGCGGGGGAGGTCAGGAGGGGGGTTTTTCTCCGCTCCCGGAACCCGTCGAGCCTGACGGGCGTCACCTTTCTGGAAGTCTGACGCCGTCGGCGAGACGTCCGCCGCCTCGCGCGGCCCGCCTATCCATAGAAGGAAGCAGCGCCTTCTCCGCCGTCGTGGGGGAGGCGCTTTTCTCTTGCCGGAGCTTCCGACGGCGGACCGGAAGCTCCGGCGGCCCGCCGAAGGATACGGCGGCGCGTCGGAGACCCTGACAGCTCGCCGGAAGCTCTGAGAGCCCGCCGGTAGCTTCCGGGAGCCCGCCGAAGGCTACGATGGCGCGCCGGAGACCCCGGCAGCGTGCCGGAAACTCCGACAGCTCGCTGGAAGCTTCCAACGACCCGTCAGAGATTGCGACGGCGCGTCGGAAACTCCGACAGCCCGTCGGAAGCTTCGGCGGCGCGTCGAAGACTCCGATAGTGTGCCGGAAGCTTCCGATGGCGCGTTGGAAACTCTGACAGCGCGTCGAAAGCTTCCAACGGCCTGCCGAAGAGTACGACGGCGCCCGCCAGCCCTTTCAGGGCTCCAGATGTTTGTGGGGGCCCCTACCTGCCGTTGAAACGGCAGGCTTTATGCCCGCGCCGCTTCGCGGCTAAAACCCCCCTCCTGACCTCCCCCACTCCCTACCGCCCACCCTCCCAGGGGGGGAGGAACCCCCGCCCGAGGTACCACCACCCCCTCATCCTCTGCCTCTTCTTGCGTCCGTCTCCCCCTCTCCCGGGGAGGGGGCAGGGGGAGGGGATGAGACAGCGAGGCGGGAGAGGGGGCCGGGGGGTGAGGCCTGTGCTAGCTTCTCCCCCATGGCTGAACCGAACAGCGAACTGAACGCCGATCCGATCCTGCTGTCCACCAAGACCATCCCCCCTGAAGAGCGGCTCATCTTCGCCCTAGACGTGCCCGGGGCCGACGAGGCGAAGCGGCTGGTGACCACGCTGCGCGAGGCGGTCGAGTTCTACAAGGTCGGCCTGGAGCTGTTCCTGGATGCCGGCTTCGAGCTGGTCGACTGGATCCTCGAGCAGGAGAAGAAGGTCTTCCTCGACTTGAAGCTCTTCGACGTGCCGGAGACGGTGCGCCGGGCGGTGCGCCAGATCAGCCGGCGCCCGGTCACCTTCACCACCGTGCACGCCGGCAGCCGGAGCATCCTGGAGGCCGCCGCCGCGGAGAAGGGGGAGGTCAAGATCCTGGCGGTGACGGTGCTCACCAGCCTGGACAAGGGGGACCTGAACGAGCTGGGCGCCGATGCCAGCGACATTGACGTGGAGCGGCTCGTCCTCTCCCGCGCGCGGCGCGCGCTGGAGGCCGGCTGCGACGGCGTCATCGCGTCTGGCCTCGAGGCGGCGCCGCTGCGCCGCGAGCTGGGGGGGGAGCTGCACATCGTCACGCCCGGCATCCGGCCGGCGGAGAACCGGCCCGCGGACGACCAGAAGCGGGTGGTCACCGTCGAGCAGGCGCTGCTCAACGGCGCCGACTACATCGTCGTCGGCCGGCCGATCCGCGACGCCGCCGACCCCTACCAGGCCGCCCTGGACATCCAGGGGAGCATCGAGGGGCTGTTCGTCAGCGGCTAGGACCGGCAGCCGCCTCGTGCACCTCGCGGGCGGCGCGCATTCCGGACTCCAGCGCCCCTTCGAGGGTGCGCGAGAGCACCGAGGTGTGCTCGCCGCCGAAGTGCACCCGCCCCTCGGGCTTGACGAGCTCGGGCAGCCACTCGGTCATCTGCCCCGGCTTCCACTCGGCGTAGCCGCCGCCCGCCCAGGGGTCGGCGGCCCAGTCCACCGAGGCGCCCCCCTCGAAGTGCTCGCGGTACCCGGGGTGGACCTTCTCCAGGCTCTCCGCCGCGAGGGCGAGTTGCGCCTCCAGGGGCATGGCGCCGATGCGCCGCGCCTCGGGGCCCTTGATGTGCGCCTCCAGCAGCCCGCGCGGCCCCTGCGCCTTGACCGCGGACGGGGCGAGCGGATGCTCGGTCACCTGCTGCACCGGCAGGTCGGTGAAGGCGCCGCCGGCGTGCTTCGTGTCCTCCCAGAGGCGCCGCCGCGTCTGCAGGTAGATCCGGGTCACCGGCGTGAACTCCAGGCGCTCGAAGATCCGGCGCTTCGGCGCCGGCAGCTCGGGGGTGAAGCGCACCCGGCGCAGCACCGGGCTGGGGACGGTGCAGATCAGGTAGTCCGCCTCCAGCGACCGCTCGGCGCCCGCCTGCCCCCCTTGCCGGTAGACCGCCCGCACCTTGGCCGGCTCCTGGACGACCTCCACCACCGGCGCGCCGTAGAGGATCCGCTCCTGGAGCGCCTTGGCGAAAGCGCGCGGCAGGACGTCGGAGCCGCCGGTCAGCACCAGGTTCTTCTGGTTGCCGGCGAAGAACAGGGCGACGTCCGAGATCAGCCGGTGGAGCGCCGAGCCGGTGGACCAGCCGTAGCCGAAGGTCATGGTGGCGCCGAGCAGGGCGATGGCCTCGTCCGACGCCCCCTGCTTGCGCAGCAGCTCCGCGACGGTCATCCGGTCGAGGCTCTCGTGCGCCGCCAGCCGGAAGCCGGGGGCGGTCGGGTCGCCGAGGGTGACGCCGGGGCCGAAGTACTTGGGGAGCATGCCGCCGATGCCGAGCTTCTTCTCCTCGGCGGTGAGCTCGTAGGGCCAGTTGGGCGCCTCGAAGCGCTGGCCGCGCAGGTGGAACCAGGCGGGCAGCGTCTGCCGGAACGGCTCGCTGGCGAGCTGGAACGCCTCCAGGTAGCGGCGGAGGGTGCGGGTGTCGGAGAAGGCGATGGCTCCGGCCTCGGCGTAGAGGCCGTCGGCGAACGGGCTGCGCAGGGTGTAGACGCGGCCGCCGGGGCGGAGCTGGGCTTCGAGCACGGTGACGTCGTGGCCGGCCTGGACCAGCTCCCAGGCGGCGGCGAGCCCGGCCAGGCCGGCGCCGACCACGATCACCTTCTTCGGGCTGGCGCCGCGCGCGAGTCCCTGGGCTGCCTGGGGAGCCACTGTCGCCGCTTCCTGCGCCGCTCCCAGGCGGGGGGAGGCGAGGGCGGGCAGCGACAGCGCCGCGCCCTTCAGAAAGGCGCGGCGCGTCCAGCCGGGAATCACTTCTTGGCTCCGGGCGCGCCGGCCGGCAGCTCCGCGAAGTAGGCGTCCGGCACGCCGTTCCGGCTGTCGGTCCAGACGGTGAAGGCGCGATTGCCCGCGGTGACGATCCCGAGGTAGTCGCCGAAGTTCGCGAACTGCGTCCCCTCGATGTCGTACTTGGCCTGGCACCAGTTGCTGGTCTCGGAGGTGACGCGGACCGGAGCGCCGAAGCTGGCGCCGCCGTCGGCCGACTGCACCCAGTAGATGACCACCATCGAGCTGACCTTGCTCTCGCGCGTGTTGTTGAAGATGATGGCGGCCTTGCACTCGAGGTCGTTCGGGTCGGCGGTGACGTTCCGCTCCTGGCTCTCCAGGTAGACGACGTCGACCTTGCCGTCGTCGCGCACGGCGACGGTCGGCCAGATCCGCTTGACGCCGGTCTCGTGGATCGCCGGGGCGAGCGGCGCCGGCCGGCTCCAGGTCTTGCCCTGGTCGTCGGACCAGACCAGGAAGACCTGCGACGAGGTGTGGCTCTGCTGGTCGCCGCTGCCGCCGACCCCGCCGACCGCGCTGGTGTAGGTGACGTAGATCCGGCCGCGGTGCTTGCCGCCGCCGCTGCCGCCGGCCACCGCGATCCGCGGGTAGTCGTTGATCGACGTCTTGCTGTAGCCGACCGGCAGGTTGACGCGCATCGTGTTCGCGGTGGCGATGTCGCGCGGCGCGCTGAAGGTGCGGCCGCCGTCGGTCGAGACGGCGAAGCGGACGGCCAGCGCCGGGTTCATCACGAACTCGTTGCCGACGACCTTGCCGGCGGGGCCGAACTGCCAGATCAGGTAGACCTCGCCCTTGGGGCCCAGCGCCGCCGTCGAGGAGAGCTGGATCGTCCCCTGGCTGCCGCACTTGGGGTCCTTGGGGTCCTCGGTGACCAGGGTGTCGTCCGCGCCGACGATGACCGGACCCTCCCAGGTCTTGCCGCTGTCGGCGCTGCGGAACACCTCGATCTGCCCGGCCGAGCGGCCGGCCTGGCCGCAGATCCCGTGCAGGGTGGTGAGCGTCAGGTAGACCCGGCCGCTGCCGTCCTTGGCGGCGGTGAGGCTCTGGCTGCGCAGCAGGTCCCCCTGCTTGCGCGGCCGGAAGACGTGCTCGTCGGTCCAGGTGAGGGCGCCGTCCTTGAAGCGGCCGCGGTAGACCACGAGCCCGACCTGGCCGGAGCCGCCGGGGGTGCCGTCGCGCGGCGTCGCCTCGACGGTGCGCGCGCGGGTGGAGAGGAAGAAGGTCTCGCCGTCGGCGCCGCCGCGGTCGATCCAGGGGTGGCCGGAGCTCATCACCTTGCTGCCGTCGATGTACGGCGCGCCGGCGTCGGTCCAGGTCTTGCCGCCGTCGGCCGAGTAGCCGACGCCGACGATGCCCGGCTTTTTGGGCGGCGTGCAGGCGCCGCCGAACGGCGCGCCGCAGGTGCCGTGCATCGACTCCCAGGCGGCGACCAGGAGCTTCCCGGTCTTGTCCGCCGTCAGGGTCTCCGGCGCGCGGCCGAGCCGCCCGTCGGGCATCGGCGACTGCGGCGCGTTCATCCGCAGGTTCGCGATGCCCGCCTTGGCGGCCGCCTCTGTCCCGGCCTGGACGGGAGCCGCCACTATCAGGAGAAGGGCCCAGAGGCAGGCAAGGAGTCCGGAGGCCCCGGCTCCGGCTTGGATGCTCCGCGACTTGAAGATTCTTGAAACCATTGACTTCATCTCCTGATGGCAATTGCTCGCAATTTTCTTAATATCGGCCGTTCGGTGTATTTCTCGCGGCCGAGCTGGGCAACTTTACGAGAAAGCGCGGTTCCGAAGTATACTTTGGCTCCAGCACTCTCTGCAGCTGGTGGTCGTGCCGTCACCTTCTATGCGGGTGAGTCGGCCCCAATATTTCGAATTTTCGAAGCCGAGGCGTCGGTGCCGCGGTGGCGCCGGTCGGCCGGGAGTGTCCCCGGTATCTCAGTCAGGTAGGCCAGCATGGAACAGAATGAGATCTCATCGCGCCTGGCCGGGCTCTCTCCCGCCAAGCGCGCGCTGCTCGAGCGCCGGATGCGCGGCGAGGCTCAGGGTCCCAAGGCCGCCGGCATCGGCCGCCGGGCCGGGACGGGCCCCGCCCCCCTCTCGTTCTCGCAGCAGCGCCTCTGGTTCCTGGATCAGCTCGAGCCCGGCTCGCCGACCTACAACCTGCGGGTGCTGCTGCGGCTCGCGGGGCCGCTGCACCGCGAGGCCCTCGCCCGCAGCTTCCAGGAGGTGGTGCGCCGGCACGAGGTGCTGCGCACGGCGTTCCAGGTGGCGGACGGGGTGCCGGTGCAGGCCGTGCTGCCGTGGCTGGAGCTGGCGCTGCCCGCGATCGACCTCACCTCGCTGCCGGAGCGCGAGCGGGAGGGGGAGTCGCTGCGCCAGGCGCTGGCGCTGGCCGACCGCAGCTTCGACCTCGCCGCGCCGCCGCTGGTGCGGCTGGCGCTGCTCGACCTGGGCGCCGGCGTGCATCACCTGCTGGTGGTCATGCACCACATCGTCTCGGACGGCTGGTCCACCGGCGTGCTGGTGCGCGAGGTGGGGGCGCTCTACAACGCGTTCATGGCCGACGCGCCGTCGCCGTTGGCGGAGCTGCCCATCCAGTACGGCGACTTCGCGGTCTGGCAGCGCGGCTGGCTCGCCGGCGGGGTGAAGGAGCAGCACCTCGGCTACTGGCGCGAGCGCCTGGCCGGGGTCTCGGCGGGGCTCGACCTGCCCACCGACCGGCCGCGGCCGGCGGTGCAGTCCTTCCGCGGCGCCACGCACCGGTTCGAGGTCGGCACCGGGCTGACCGAGGCGTTGACCGCCCTGGCGCGGCGCGAGGGGATGACCCCCTTCATGGTGCTCGCCGCCGGGCTCTTCTCCCTGCTCTCCCGGCTGAGCGGCGAGGCCGACCTCACCCTCGGCACGCCGATCGCCAACCGCAACCGCCCCGAGGTCGAGGGGCTGATCGGCTTCTTCGTCAACACGCTGGTGCTGCGCGCCGAAGCCGGCCGCCCGCGCGACATCCTCGCCCTGCTGCACCATGTGCGCGAGGTCACGCTCGGCGCCTACGCGCACCAGGACCTGCCGTTCGAGGAATTGGTGGCGGAGCTGCATCCGGACCGCGACCTGTCGCGCACGCCGCTCTTCCAGGTGGCGCTGGCGTACGAGAACGCGCCGCCGCTGGGCTCGGCCCTCGCCGGCGTCGAGCTCAGCCCGGTGGAGCTGCCGGTGGGCAGCGCCAAGTTCGACCTCGCCTTCATCCTGCGCGGCGACGGCGAGACCCTGGCCGGCACGCTCGAGTACGCCACCGACCTCTATGACGGCGCCACGGCGGCCCGCCTGTGCGATCACTGGCTGCGCCTGCTGGAGACGGCCGTCGCCGATCCGGCCCTGGAGCCGGCGGCCATCGCGCTGCTGTCGCCGGCGGAGCGCCACCAGCTGCTGCGCGAGTGGAACGACACCCGGGCCGCTACGGAGGGCGAGGCCCTCCTGCACCAGCTCTTCGAGGCGCGCGTGGACCTCCAGCCCGGCGCCGAGGCCGCCGCCTGGCAGGGGGAGTCGCTGACCTACCAGCAGCTCGAGGAGCGGTCCAACCGGTTGGCGAACCTCCTCCAGCGCCTGGGCGCCGGTCCGGAGTCGCCGGTGGCGGTCTGGATGGAGCGCTCGCTCGACATGGTGACCGCCCTGCTGGGGGCGTCCAAGGCCGGGGCCACCTACCTGCCCATCGACGCCGGCTGGCCGTCCGACCGCGCCGAGGCGGTGCTCGCCGGCACCGGCGCCGCCGTCGTCCTGACCCGCCAGGCCCACCTGCCGGCGGTGCGGGAGCTGCAGTGGCGGCTGCCGCGCCTGGGCGATGCCGTCTGCCTGGACGTCGACGCGCCGGCGCCGCCGCCCGAGCCGCTCGACGCCGCGGCGGTGCGCGGCCTCTTTGACGTGGTCGCCGACCGGGCCGCCGACTGGGTGAACGATTGGGTCGCGGCGGCCGGTTTCGTCAGCAGCTACACCGGCGAGGCCTTCGCCGAGGCCGACGTCCTCGAATACCGCGACCGGGTGCTGGCCCTGGCCGAGCCCTGGCTCACGACCGGCGGCGCGGACGCCACGGGCAAGCGGGTGCTCGAGATCGGCGCCGGCTCCGGCCTGATCCTGTGGGAGCTGGCGCCGCGCGTCGGCCGCACCGGCCGCTACGTCGGCGTCGACCCGTCGCCGCGCACGCAGGAGCGGAACCGCGAGCGCGCCGCCCGCGAGGGGCACGCCAACGTCGAGCTGCCCACCGGCTTCGCGCACGAGATCGCGGACCTGGCCGAGACGCCGCCGGAGTCGTTCGACCTGGTGATCCTCGCCTCGACCGTGCAGTTCTTCCCCGGCCTGAGCTATCTCGAGCACGTCCTCGAGCTGGCGCTGTCGCGCCTGGCGCCGGGCGGCGCGCTGGTGATCGCCGACGTCATGGACCCGCGGCGGCGGGAGGATTTCCGGCGCTCGCTGGCGGCCTGGGCCGCCGCCCACCCCGGCAGCGCCGCCGCGTCCCGTGCCGGTGACCGCACCGGCGAGGGGCGGCTGTACGTCGACGAGGACCTGTTCACCGACCTGTTCGGCGGCGCGGCGGCCGTCCTCCACCGCGAGCAGGGCTTCGCCAACGAGCTCGGCTTCCGGTACGACGTGGTGATCCGCAAGGCCGGCGCCGCCTCGAAGGCCGAGCCCGCGCAGCGCCGCAAGCGGGTGTGGACGGGCTGGCACCTGGCCGCCGCCTCCGCGGCGCGCCCGCTCCCCGTGGCGTCGCCGGTGGACATCGCCTACGTCATCCACACCTCGGGCTCGACCGGCGCCCCCAAGGGGATCGTCGTCCAGCACCGGCCGGCCGTGGAGCTCTGCCGGTGGATCAACTCCACCTTCCACGTGGGGCCGGGGGACCGGCTGCTGTTCATCACCTCGCCGGCCTTCGACCTGTCGGTCTACGACGTCTTCGGCGTGCTGGCGGCCGGCGGCGCGGTGCACGTCGCCTCCGAGGAGGCGCTGCGCGACCCGGAGGAGCTGGTGCGCCTGCTCGTCGAGGAGACGGTGACGATCTGGGACTCCGCCCCCGCCGCGCTGCAGCAGCTCGCGCCGCTGCTCCCGGCCGGCGGGGAGCGCCCGGAGGCGCGCCTGCGCCTGGTGCTGCTGTCGGGCGACTGGATCCCGGTGCCGCTGCCCGACGTCGTGCGGGCGGCCTTCCCCGGCGCGCGGGTGATCAGCCTCGGCGGCGCCACCGAGGCGACGGTCTGGTCCAACTGGTTCCCGATCGGCGAGGTCGACCCGCGCTGGCCGAGCATCCCCTACGGCCGGCCGATCACCAACGCCCGGTACCACGTGCTCGACCGCGCGCTCCAGCCGTGCGCCATCGGCGTTCCCGGCGACCTCTACATCGGCGGCGACTGCCTGTGCGTCGGCTACGCCCGGCTGCCGGAGATGACCGCCGAGCGGTTCGTCCCCGACCCCTTCGCGGCCGAGCCGGGGGCGCGCCTGTACGGCACGGGCGACCGGGCCCGCTACGGCCGCGACGGCAACCTCGAGTTCCTCGGCCGCGTCGACCAGCAGGTCAAGGTGCGCGGCTACCGCATCGAGCTCGAGGAGATCGAAGCGGTGCTCGCCCGCCACCCCGGAGTGCGCGAGGCCGCCGTGGTGGCGCGCGAGGACATCCCCGGCGACAAGCGGCTGGTCGGCTACTTCGTGCCCATGGCCGAGCCCGGGCCGTCCGCGGCCGAGCTGCGCGCCTCCCTCCAGCAGGTGATGCCGGACTACATGGTGCCCTGGACCTTCGTCGCCCTCGAGCGCATGCCGATCACCGCCAACGGCAAGCTGGACCGCAAGGCGCTGCCGGCGCCGCGGGAGGTGGCGGAGGCCGGCGCGGCGTACGAGGCGCCGCGCACCGGCCTGGAGCTCGCCGTAGCCGGCGTCTGGCAGGAGGTGCTGCGGCTGCCGCGGGTGGGGCTGGGCGACGACTTCTTCGAGCTGGGGGGGAGCTCGCTCCTCGCCACGCAGGTGATCTCGCGCATCCGCCAGTCCTGTGGCGTGGAGCTGCCGCTGCGCGCCCTGTTCGAGGCGCGCACGCTGGCGGAGATGGCGAAGCGCGTCGAATCGTTGCAGGAAGGCCCGGCATTGCCGGCGACAGCGGCGCCGCCGCTGACGCCGGCGCCGCGCACCGGCCCGCTGCCGCTCTCCTTCGCGCAGCAGCGGCTCTGGTTCCTCGACCAGCTCGTGCCGGGCAGCCCGCTCTACAACATCCCCGGCGCCCTGCGGCTGACCGGCGCGCTGGACCCGGCGCTGCTCGGCGGCGTCCTCGCCGAGGTGGCGCGGCGCCACGAGGTGCTGCGCACGACCTTCCGCGCCGAGGGGGGCGAGCCGGTGCAGGTGATCGCCGCCGAGCCCCGGCTGCCGCTGCCGGTGGTGGACCTCGCGGGCCTGCCGGCCGCGAGGCGGCGGGAGGAGCGGGAGCGCCGGACCGCGGCCGAGGCCCGCCTCCCGTTCGACCTGGCCACCGGCCCGCTGCTGCGCGCGGCGCTGCTCCGGCTGGCCCCCGGGGACCACGTGGTGCTCATCACCCTGCACCACATCGTGGCGGACGCCTGGTCCATGGAGGTCTTCTCGCGCGAGATCGGGGCGCTCTACGGCGCCTGGTCCCGAGAGCCATCCCGGAGGCGGCTCCCGTCGCCGCTGCCCGAGCTGGCGCTGCAATACGCCGACTACGCCGTCTGGCAGCGCCGCTGGCTGGCGGGCGACGCCCTGGAGGCGGAGCTGGAGTACTGGCGCCGGCAGCTCGCCGGCGCGCCGCGCGTCCTCGAGCTGCCGGCGGACCGGCCGCGCCCGGCGGTCCAGAGCTACCGGGGGAGCTGGCGGCCGCTCGCGCTGCCCGCCGGCCTGGGGGCGGAGCTGACCGGCCGCGCCCAGCGCCGGGGCGCCACCCTCTTCATGGCCCTCCTCGGCGCCTTCGCGACGGTGCTCGGCCGCTACGCCGCGCGCGAGGACGTGGTCGTCGGCTCGCCGGTCGCCGGCCGCGACCGCCCGGAGATCGAGGGGCTGATCGGCTTCTTCGTCAACACCCTGGTGCTGCGCGTGGACCTCGCGGGCGACCCCGGCTTCGACGGCCTGCTCGACCGGGTCCGCGCCATGGCGCTCGACGCCTTCGCCCACCAGAGCCTGCCGTTCGAGCGCCTGGTGGACGAGCTGGCGCCGGTCCGCGATCCCAGCCACTCGCCGCTCTTCCAGGTGGCGTTCGCCTTCCAGACCGCGCCGCGCGAGCCGCTGCGCCTCCGCGGGCTGACGATGGAGCCGTTGCACGACGACAGCGGCACCGCCAAGGTCGACCTGCTGCTGTCGCTGACCGAGGCGGGCGGGGAGGTCTCCGGCCTCTGGGAGTACAGCACCGACCTCTTCGACGAGGTCACCATCGACCGCTGGTCGGGCCATCTCGCGTCCGTGCTGGCGGCGGTGGCCACCGAGGCGGGTGGCGAGGGCCGCCGGCTCTCCGAGCTGCCGCTGCTCGCCCCGGCCGAGCGCCACCAGCTCCTCAGCGAGTGGAACGACACGCGCGACGCGGTGGACGGCGAGGCGACCCTCGACCGTCTCTTCGTCACCACGGCCGGGCAGTGGCCGGACCGGGTGGCGGTCAGCTTCGAGGACCACAGCGTCACCTACCGGGAGCTCGCCGCCCGCGCCGGCCGCCTGGCCCGCACGCTGCGGGCGATGGGGGTGGAGCCGGAGGTCCTGGTGGGGATCTGCGCCGAGGAGTCGATCGAGCGGACCGTCGGCGTGGTCGGGACCGTGCTGGCGGGAGGAGCCTTCCTGCCGCTCGACCCGGCGCACCCCGCGGAGCGCCTGGAGTTGATGGCCGAGGACGCGCGGATCCGGGTGCTGCTGACGCAGGAGCACCTGCGGCCCTCGTTGCCGGCAGCCGACGCGGCCGTGGTCTGCCTGGACGACTACGTCCGCCACCGGCAGGAGCCGGTGCACCGCGCCAGCTTTCCGGGCAGCCTGCCGGGACCCTGGGGCCCGGTGCCCGACAACCTGTCCTACGTCATCTACACCTCGGGCTCGACGGGGCGGCCGAACGGCGTCCAGGTCTCCCACCGCTCGGCGGTGCACCTGCTCCGCCAGGCGGCGCGCCACACCCTCGCCGACGAGGGGAGCCGCGTGCTGCAGCTCGTCTCCTTCAGCTTCGACGCCTCGGTGCTGGAGACCTGGCTCGCCTTCTCGACCGGCGGGGCGCTCTGCGTCATCGGCCAGGAGACCCGCCTCTCGGGTGCCGCGCTGGCCGAGAC
>DASPJI010000104.1:0-5694 GCA_035628695.1 Thermoanaerobaculia bacterium
GCGCAGTCGTGTCACCAGCTCGCAGTAGGCCTCCCGCCGCCCGGGCTCGAGGGCATAGCGGTCCTCGTCCCCCGCCAGCCCGGATCCGGCCGGGCCCGGGGTCACGGCCACCACGTCGTTGCCCTCCCGGCGCAGGCGCTCGGCCAGCCGCTCGCCCAGGCCGGAGCGGTCGGCGAAGACCAGCCACGAGCCCTCGGCCGGCACCGCGCTGCCATGGGCGCGGCCGGGCGGCACGGTGCGCCGCCAGCCGGGGAGATAGAACCAGTCCGCCAGGTCCGCGGCGCGGCCGGCGTCCGCCTGGCCCCCCGTCAGCACCGGGCCGGCCGGGCGCTCGCCGGGCCTCGGCGCGTCGACCCAGCAGCGCTGGCGCTCGAACGGATAGGTCGGCAGCGACACCCGCCGCCGGCTTTCGTGGGCGAAGAGCCCCCTGGGACCGAGCGGCGCCCCGGCGGCCCAGAGCCGGCCCGCGGCCTCGAGCAGGAGCGCCACGTCCGAGCCGCGCTCGCTCTCGCGCCGCATGGTGGAGATGGCCACGCGCGCGGCGCCATCCGCCGTCGCTCCCGGGTGCTGGCGCACCAGAGTGGTCAGCGTGCTGCCCGGCCCCACCTCCAGCAGGATCAGGTCGGGCTCGCGAAGCAGCTCGGCGAGCCCCTCGGCGAAGCGCACCGGCTGGGCCATGTGACGCCCCCAATAGCCGGCATCCGCCAGGTCGGCGGCGGTGATCCAGGTGCCGGTGACATTGGAGAGGTAGCGGACCTCCGGCTCCTGGAAGGAGAGCGAGCGCGCGAGCTCCGTGAGCGCGCCGGCGGCGGGCTCCATCATGCGCGAGTGGAAGGCGTGCGTCGTGGTGAGGCGCAGGCAGGCGACCCCCTCGCCGGAGAGCCGCTGCTCGAAGGCGGCGACCGCCTCCTCGGGACCGCCGACGACGGTGAAGTGCGGCCCGTTGGTGGCGGACAGCGACAGCTCCTCCGGCAGCCTGCCGCGCACGTCGGACTCGGGCAGCGGCACGGCGAGCATGCCGCCGCCCGGCAGCTCCTGGATCAGCTTCGCCCGCCGCGCCACCAGGGTGAGGGCGTCCTCCAGCGACAGGACGCCGGCCAGGCAGGCGGCCACGTACTCGCCGATGCTATAGCCGATCATCGCCTGCGGCCGGATCCCCCACTCCATGAGCAGGCGGGCCAGGGCGTACTCGACGACGAACAGGACCGGCTGGGCGTATTCGGTGCGGTCGAGCGTCCGGCTGCCCTGCCCCTCACTGCCGCGGCGCAGCAGGGCGCGCAGGTCGGCCTGCCGGCCCGGCCCGGAGGACGCTCCGGAAGACGCTCCCGCCGGCTCTCCTTCGCCGGGAGGAAAGAGGAGCTCGCGGATGTCTACCCCCAGGTGCGGCTGCAGCGCCTCGGCGCAACGGTCCACCTCTGCGGCGAACGTGGGCTCGGCGCCGTACAGCTCCCGCGCCATGCCGGGATAGTGGTCGCCCAGGCCGGGGAAGAGGAAGGCCACCGGCCGCTCGCTCCCCTCGTACGTCCCGGAGATCACCCGCGCGGAATCGAGGGCGCGGAGGGCCGCCACGGCGTCCTCGCGGTCGCGGCAGACCAACGCGCGCCGGCGGGAGAACGCCCTGCGTCCTACGTGAAGCGTGAAGGCCACGTCGGCGAGATCGAGCTCCTCCCCCGCCACCAGGCTCTCCTCCAGACGGCCGGCCAGGTTCGCCGTGGCGAGGTCCAGGGCGGTCTCGGTGCGGGCCGAGAGCGGCAGGAGCTGCCAGGGGCGCGACGGGCCGGAAGGGGAGGGCGCCGGCGGCTCCTCCAGCACCACATGGGCGTTGGTGCCCCCCAGGCCGAACGAGCTGACGCCGGCGCGGCGCGGCGTCAGATCCTCCGGCCACGGGATCGCCTCCGTGGGGACGTAGAACGGGCCGGCGACGAAATCGACCTGGGTATTGGGCTTCTCGAAATGCAGGCTGGGGGGGATCACCCCGTTCTGCACCGCCAGCGCCGTCTTGATCAGGCCGGCGGTGCCGGCGGCGGTGTTGAGATGGCCGACGTTGGTCTTGATCGAGCCCAGGGCGCAGAAGCCCCGCCCCTCAGCCCCCGCCTCGCGGAAGGCCTGGATGAGGGCGGACATCTCGATGGGATCGCCCAAGGCGGTGCCGCTGCCGTGCCCCTCCACCATGCCGAGGCTGTCAGCCGGCACGTCGGCCATGAGCAGGGCTTCGGTGATGACCTCGGCCTGCCCCTCGATGCTCGGGGCGGTGTAGCCCACCTTGCTGGAACCGTCGTTGTTGACCGCCGAGCCGCGGATCACAGCATAGATGTGATCGCCGTCGTTGACGGCGTCGGTCAGGCGCTTCAGCACCACCATCGCCACGCCGCTACCGCTGACCGAGCCGGCCGCCTGGGCGTCGAAGGCCCGGCAGTGACCGTCCGGCGAAGAGATCCCCCCCTCCTGGTAGAGGTAGCCATCGACCATCGGCACGTTGATCGAGACGCCGCCGGCGAGGGCGAGGTCGGACTCTCCCGACAGCAGGCTCTGGGAGGCCATGTGGACCGCTACCAGGCCTGTGGAGCAGGCGGTCTGGACGAGGACGCTGGGGCCTCGGAGGTTCAGCTTGTACGACAGCCGGGTGGCCAGGAAGTCGCGGTCGTTGAGGAGGATCGCCTGCAACGTGCCCACCTTCTCCATCACCTCGGGATTGGGCAGCAGGTTGAACACCAGGTAGGAGCCGGCCCCCGAGCCGGCGAATACCGAGGCCCGCCCGGGGTAACGCTCCGGGTCGTAGCCGGCGTCCTCCAACGCCTCCCAGGTGCACTCCAGGAGGAGGCGATGCTGGGGGTCCATGATCTCCGCCTCGCGTGGCGTGAAGCCGAAGAAGGACGGATCGAACAGATCGGTGTCGAGGAGCGCTCCGGCGGCCTTGACGTAGCTCTCGTGGCGTAGCAACTCGGGATCTACGCCGGCGGCCAGCAGCTCCTCGTCGGTGAAGAAGGTGATGGACTCGACGCCGCCGCGCAGGTTCTCCCAGAGCTGCGTCACCGTGCGCGCTCCCGGGAAACGACCGGCCATGCCGACGATGGCGATGCCGTGCGGGATCATGGCGTCTTCTTGCTGGCTCATCGCGTCATTCCTCTCATTCGGTTCGTCCCCGACGCTGCGACCGGGCCTCACTCAATTGCTGAAGCGACTCCCGTCGCGTCCGTGTCCGTGCCCGCGCCTGCTCGGCCGAGCTCTCGCCCCGCGCCTCCCCCGCCGCCAGATAGCGGGCCAGCGCGTCGACCGTGGAGTACCGGAAGAGGTCCATGACCGACAGATTTCGGTTCCCCAGCGCCTGCTTGAGGCGGCCATGGAGCTTGACCACCAGCAACGAGCTGCCACCCAGCTCGAAGAAGTTGTCGTGCACCCCTACCCGGGCCAGCCCCAGCACCTCCCGCCAAACCGTGGCTATGGCCCGCTCCAGGTTGTTGCGCGGCGCCACGTAACCCTCCCCCGCCGTCACCTGGGGAGCCGGCAGCGCCTTGCGGTCCACCTTGCCGTTTGCCGTGAGAGGGAGCGCCTCCACCTCCACGAAGGTCCACGGCACCATGTACTCCGGGAGCGTCTGCTGCAGCGCGGACCTCAGCTCGGCGGGTGCGGGAGCGGGCCGGCAGGACGCCACGACGTAACCCACCAGACGCGGGTCGCCCGGCAGGTCTTCCCGCGCCACCACCACCGCCTCGCGCACCCCGGGGTGACGGGTCAGCACCGCCTCGATCTCCTCGAGCTCGATGCGGTAGCCGCGCACCTTGACCTGCTGATCAACCCGGCCCAGGAACTCCAGGTTGCCGTCCCGCCCGTAGCGGGCACGGTCGCCGGTGGCGTACAGGCGCGCGCCGGGCTCTGCCACCTCTCCAGACCAGGGGTCCGGCACGAAGCGCCCGGCGGTCAACGCCGGCAGGCGAGCATAACCGACACAGAGGCCCCGCCCGCCGATATAGAGGTCGCCGGGGACCCCGATCGGGCAGGGCTCCAGCCCGGCGTCGAGCACTTGATAGCGGGCGCCGGCGATCGGCCGACCGTACGGGATGCTGGGCCAGCGCGGATCCACCTGCCCGATGGGATACCAGTTGGACCACACCGTCGCCTCGGTGGCCCCGCCCAGGCTGATCACGCGGGCACGCGGGAAGGAGGCCCGCACCAGATCCGGCAGCGGCACCGGGATCCAGTCGCCGGACAGCAGGACGAGGCGCAGCCGGAGCTCCTCGCTCCCCGGCTCGGGGAACAGGGGGGCGAGCTGCTGCAGCGCCGCCGGGGCGGAGTCCCACACCGTGATGGGCTCCTCGCGCAGCATCCGCGCCAAGCGCTCCGGATCGCGCAGCATCTCCTCCGAGGCGATGTGCACCAGCCCGCCGGCCGCGAGCACGCCGAAGACGTCGTAGACCGACAGGTCGAAGGCCGGCGAAGTGACGAACAGCAGGCGGTCGGACGGCCCTACGCCGAAGGTCCGGTTGACCCAGCCCACGAGCTCCACCGCCGGCCGGTGCTGGACCATGATCCCCTTGGGAGCACCGGTGGAGCCCGAAGTGTGGATGACATAGGCCAGGTCGATGGGCGAGGCGGACGCCGCCGGGCGGACCATCGGGCAGCGCTCGACGTGCCAGCCCGTCCAGAGCCGCTTGCGCCGCTCGCGGGTCACCTCTCCCCCGGCCGCGGACTTCTCCAGCACCACGTCGTACCGGAAGCGCAGCTCGTTGTCGAGCCACTGCCGGCGGTGGTGGATCGTGGCCCTTCCCAGCTCCGGCAGGGCGGCCTCCAGATCGGCGAAGAGGTCCTCGTCCACATAGAGCTCCCGGCCATCGCTGCCGGGGCGCGCCACCGCCTTCGCCGCCGCGGCGCTGCCTGGATGCTCGGCGGCGTACGCCGCGAGCGACAGGCGAAACTCCTCACACCGCCGCGGATCGAGGAGGTCGGCCACCACCACCGCCCCGCCCGGCGCCAGGCGCGACAGCGCCAGCTCCAGCACCCGCTCAAGGTAGACCGGCCCGGGGAAGAACTGCGCCGTGCTCGCCAGGATCACCAGGTCGAACGACCCCGGCGCGAAGCGGTCGATCTCGTGCGCAAAGCCGGTGGGCAGCTCGACGTTGTCCACCCCCTCCGCCGCCGCCCGCTCGCGGTTCCGCTCCTGGGTGCGCGGCGAGGGATCGAGCCCGACGTAGCGCCCGGTCCGGGGGGCCAGCTCCCAGAGGATCAGGCCGGAGCCGCAGCCGATCTCGAGCACCCGCGCGTCCGGCCGCAGCCAGGGATCGGCCAGACGGATCACGCGGTCGCGGTATTCGAGGACCTCCTCCTCCGCGAAGGGCTGCCCGGTGTAGCTGCTCACAAAGCCGCCGGCGGTCACCCAGTCCACGGCACGGTCGGAGATGACGTCCCACAGCTCCCGCACCACGCCCGGATTCAGCGGCTCGGGCGGCGGCTCCGGCATCGCGATGTCGAGGCAGACGAGGTCCGACAGCAGCGGCAGGCGCCATTGCAGCTCCTGCACCGGCGCCAGGTGGCCGCGGCGGACCAGGATGGCGCGCGCTCCGGCACCCGCCAGCACCGTCTCGACGCGCTCGGCCGGCCAGCCCGCGTCGATCGGCAGGTAGGCGGCTCCCGCCTTGAGCGTTCCGAGGAGGGCGGCCAGCATGTCGAGCGAGCGCTCCATCCAGACCGCCACCGGCG
>DASPJI010000105.1:0-3525 GCA_035628695.1 Thermoanaerobaculia bacterium
GGCGACCACGGCGGCCACGCCCACGGCCAGGCAGGCGACGAAGAAGGTGAGGCGGCCGCGTGAGCCCCGGGATTCGCGGAGGAGGGTCTTGAAATAGAAGGAGAGACTCACGGGAGGGCTCCCGCCCGCTGGCGCTCCGGATCGCCCGTGCTCGGCTCCTTCGTGTGCGCTCCGCCCGGCCCCCCTCCCACGCTGCCAGTCGCCTGCGCCGGGCGATCCGGAGCGCCAGCCCCCCGCCCCTCGGATGCGGTATCCCGTTCGACCCGGCCGTCCCGGAGATGGATCTGGCGGCCGGCGAGGGCGGCGACGGCGGGGTCGTGGGTGACGAGGACGAGGGTGGTGCCCTGCTGGAGACGGAGGTCGGCGAGGATCTCCAGGATCTTGCGGCCGGTCGCGCCGTCGAGGTTGCCGGTGGGCTCGTCGGCCAGGAGGATCGGCGGGCGGGCGGCGAAGGCGCGGGCCAGGGCGACGCGCTGCTGCTCGCCGCCGGAGAGCTGAGTGGGGTAGTGGTGGCCGCGGTCGGAGAGGCCGACGGCGGCCAGCAGCTCGTTCGCCCGCGAGGCGGCGTCGGGGGAGCCCTGCAGCTCCATGGGGAGGAGGATGTTCTCCCGCGCCGTGAGGTTGCCCAGGAGCTGGAAGCTCTGGAAGACGAAGCCGATCTTCCTGCGGCGCACCAGGGCCAGCTCGTCCTCGGACATCCCCTGGATCGGCGTGCCGTCGATCAGTACCTCGCCCGCGGTGGGGCGGTCGAGGCCGGCCATCAGGGCGAGGAGCGTCGACTTGCCGCTCCCCGAGGGCCCCAGCACGGCCACGAACTCGCCCGGCGTGATCGCCAGGTCGACGGTATCCAGAATGGTCAGCTCGCGCCCCCCGGAGGGAAGGCGGCGGGTGAGACGTCTCAGCTCGATGCGCGGCGTCGTCATCGGATCTCCACGGGGTCCACGAGCCGGGCTGGGAACAAATAGGCTCGGTCTCGGAATTGATAGGGACCATGAGGTCCAACGTCCGAAATCTCGCCCTGACTTTGCTTATTCCCGTCGCCTGGGGGTGTGGCCCCGGCGCGTCCAGCAGCCCCTCCGGGGAGGCCCGGTCCGCGCCTCCGCCCGCCGCCCCCGCGGCCACCCGGCCCGCCCCTGCCGGCGAGGGCCGGCCTCTGGTGGTCTTCCTGGGCGACAGCCTCACCGCCGGATTGGGGCTCGACGAGGCCCAGGCCTATCCGGCCCTGGTGGCTCAGGAGCTCCAGGAGCAGGACCGGCCCATCCGCGTGCTCAACGCCGGGGTGAGCGGCGACACCACCGCCGGCGGCCTGTCGCGCCTGGACTGGTTGCTGAAACAGAAGCCCGACATCCTGGTGGTGGGGCTCGGCGCCAACGACGCCCTTCGCGGGCAGTCCGTAGCGCAGATCGAGAAGAACCTGCGGGAGATCGTCCGCCGCTCGAAGGAGGCCGGCGCCCGGGTCCTCCTCCTCGGCATGCAGATCCCCCCGAACTACGGCGGCGACTATGCCCGCGACTACGCCGCCCTCTATCCGCGGATCGCCGACGAGATGGACGTGGCGCTCGTCCCCTTCCTTTTAGAAGGGGTGGGCGGCGTCCCGGAGCTGAACCTGGAGGACGGCATCCACCCCAACGCCGAGGGACAGGAGAGGGTGGCGGAGAACGTGGCCCCGCGCCTCGCGGACCTGCTGCGGGAGGAGAAGGTCGCCTCAGAGTGATGGAAGCGCGCGTTAGGACGTGGTATCATTTCGATCATGGAGGCCACCATGCGGCGCGAGCTGAAAGACACGGTCCACAGAGTCTGGCTGGCGGGGTTGGGAGCCTTGGCCACGGCCCAACAGTCCGAGCGGGAAGGTGATACCCTCTTCCGGGAACTGGTGAAAAAGGGAGAAGAGGTGGAGCGGGAGATCGATCTGCCGTACCCGGAGATCGAAAGCGCGGGCTACGAGGTGCGCGAGGCGGCGGCCGGCCTGCTGGAGGACCGGCAGCTCCTGGCGGCGGCCGGGGTGCTGCTGGAGCGGATCGCCGATCAGAAAGAGAGGATGCGGGAGATGATCGACGCCATGTTGCCCCCGTCGGCGGTGCCGAGCCCCGTGGCCGTGCTCCAGGCGCGGCGCAACGCGGAGGCGCGGGCGGCCCTGTTCGCGGAGTTCGGCGGGCTGACCAGCGCCGATGTGGCGGAGCTCGCCGGGTCGAAGGCGCGCAACAAGGCGGCGCTGGCGAACCGCTGGAAGCAGGAGGGGCGCATCTTCTCCGTCCCCTACCAGGGGGGCACCTACTTTCCCGGCTTCCAGTTCGACGCCCAGGGGCGGCCGCGGCCGGTCGTCGCGGAGGTGATCGCCGTCCTCGGACCGCCGGTGAGCACCGAATGGGAGCTGGCGCTCTGGTTCATGGGCCGACATGGCTCAGTAGGGGACCGCCGGCCGGTCGACCTCCTGGACAGCGAGCCGGATGCCGTCATCCAGGCCGCGCGATACGAGGCCGAGGGGCCTGTCTTCTAAGGGCCCGCTCCCGGGGCCTCCCGATCCGGTCTCGCTCGCTCCGCTCCTGGTGGTCTGGGAGCGGGGGAAGTCCATCCTGCGCTGCCACGATGTCCGCTTCGGCGCCAGCGAGTTCAATCCGGGTGTCGGGCGGGGCCGCTTCCATCCCCTGCGTGACCTCGACGGGCGGCCTGTGCCGACGCTCTACGCCGCCGACAACCCGGAAGGCGCCTTCTCCGAGACCATCTTTCATGAAATGCCGGTACGGGGGCCGGAGAAGATCCTCCGCCGCCTGTCGCTGGTGCCCACCGTGCTCTCGACCCTGGCGGCGACGCGGGATCTGACGCTGGCGCAGCTCCATGGATATGGTTTGTCGAGGATCGGCGTCACCCGCTCCGAGCTGATCGAGGTGGGCAGCGAGCATTATGGCGAGACCGCCGCCTGGGCACGGGCGCTCCACGCCTGCGACGGCCGCGACGGCCGCATCGATGGGCTGGTCTGGGTGTCGCGGCAGCACGACGATGCCTATGCGCTCGTCCTCTTCGGGGACCGGGTGGCGCGGCGGGACCTGGTGGTGGTGGAGCCCCCTCTCCCCCTCTATCAGGGACCGGGGTACCTGGCGGTGCAGAGCGCCGCCGAACGGGCGGGGATCACCATCATCGAGTAGGCCGCTCCCCTTTGGCCTCCTCCCAGAGGGCGTCCATCTCCTCCAGGGTGGCCTCGGCGGCCGTCTTGCCGCGGGTCTCGAGGCCCTTCTCGACGTGCTCGAAGCGCTGCCGGAACTTGCGGTTGGTGCCGGCCAGGGCGGCCTCGGGGTCGACCTCCAGCTTGCGCGCCAGGTTGGCCAGGGTGAACAGGAGGTCCCCCACCTCCTCCTTGACCGCCTCGCGCTGCCCGGGGCCTTCGTCCGTCAGGGCCTGCCGCAGCTCGGCGGTCTCCTCCTCGGCCTTGGCGAGGACCGAGGCGGCGTCCGGCCAGTCGAAGCCGACGCCGGCCGCCTTCTGAGTCAGCCGGTAGGCGCCGAGGAGCGCGGGGAGTGATCCGGGGAC
>DASPJI010000106.1:0-12905 GCA_035628695.1 Thermoanaerobaculia bacterium
GGCGGGTCGTCCCGTTCGGCCAGCGTCTCGCCGAGGCGGTTCATGTTGATCAGCCGGGTGGCCGGCTCGGCCGCGCCCATGGCGCCGGCGCGGTCGAAGCTCCAGGCGCCCGAGTTGCTCATCAGGTAGCCGCCGCCGCGCACCCCGAACTTGCCGGCCACGGCGGGGAGCGCCAGGGCCGCGGCCACCGCCGACCCGCCGTTGCGGTTGCGCTCGAAGCCCCAGCCGGCGCGCACGACCGCCGGCGAGGTGCCGGCGTAGAGGCGCGCGAAGAGCTCCAGGTCGGCCGCCGGCACTCCCGACGCCTCCGCGGCGCGCCCGAAGGTCCAGGGGGCGGCGCGCCGGCGCAGCTCCTCCCAGCCGGTGGCGTGGGCGGCGAGGAACTCGAGGTCCGCCCGCCCCTCCTCGAACAGCCAGCGCAGGACCGAGAGCGCCACCGGCAGGTCGGCGCCCGGAAAGGGGGCGAGATGCAGGTCGGCCTTCTTCGCCAGCGGCGTGCGGCGCGGGTCGATCACCACCAGCCGCGCGCCGCGGCGCTGCGCCTCCTGGAGGATGGGCACGTGGTGGATGCCCGTGGCCGAGGGGTTCACCCCCCAGAGGACGATCAGCCGCGAGTGGACGAAGTCCTGCGGCACCACCCCGGTCATCTTGCCGTAGAGCCCGGCGGCGGCGCGGTTCGTGGGGGCGGCGCAGACGGTGCGGGCGAGGCGCGAGGCGCCGAACCGGTAGAAGAGCCGGGCGTCGGTGGTGTCCTGGGTGAGCAGGCCGTTCGATCCGCCGTAGGAGAGCGGCAGCACCGACTCTCCCCCCCAGCGCTCGCGCGCCTGGCGCATCCGCTCCGCGACCAGGTCGAGCGCCTCGTCCCAGGAGATCCGCTCGAACGAGGCCTCCCCCTTCCGGCCCACGCGGCGCGCCGGGTAGAGCAGCCGGTCCGGGCCGTAGAGGTGCTCGGGCAGGCGGCGCACCTTGGCGCAGATGTAGCCCTGGGTGATCGGGTTGAGGTGCGTGCCGTCGACCTTGACCACGCGGCCGTCCTCCACCTGCACCTCCAGGCTGCAGGCGTCCGGACAGTCGAGGGGGCAGGCGCTGGGGAGCACCTGGCGGGAGGGAGACTGGAGGATCTCGGCCATGAGGGGATTCTATCCCCCCGCGGCCTCCTGGCGGCGCCTCTACATCAGGTCTTCGCCCGCGCCGGACTCGATGGCCGCCACCACGGCGTCGGTGAACTGGGTGGTCGAGGCGTCGCCGCCGAGGTCGCGGGTGAGGATCTTCTGGCGCACCACCACGTGGCGCAGGGCGGCGCGGATGCGGTGGGCCGCCTCGTCTTTGTGCAGGTGCCAGAGCATCAGGATCGCCGAGCGGATCAGGGCGAGGGGATTGGCGAGGTCCTTGCCGGCGATGTCCGGCGCGCTGCCGTGGACCGCCTCGAACACCGCGGACTCGAGGCCGATGTTGGCGCCGGGCACCACGCCGAGGCCGCCGACCAGGCCGGCGCAGAGGTCCGAGACGATGTCGCCGTAGAGGTTCTCGAGCAGCAGCACGTCCCACTCCTCGGGCCGCATGACGAGTTGCATGCACATGTTGTCGACAATCCTGTCGTCGGCCTGGATGTCCGGGTAGTCGAGCGCCACGCGGCGGAAGCAGTCGAGGAAGAGGCCGTCCGAGAGCTTCATGATGTTGGCCTTGTGGACGGCGGTCACCCGCTTGCGGCCGTGGCGGCGGGCGTACTCGAAGGCGAAGCGGGCGATGCGCAGCGACGCCTTCTCGGTGATGATCTTGATGCTCTCCACCACCCCGGGGACGACGGTGTGCTCGAGGCCGCTGTAGAGGTCCTCGGTGTTCTCCCGCACCACCACGATGTCGACGTTCTCGAAGCGGTTGGGGATGCCCGGCAGCGACCGCGAGGGGCGCAGGTTGGCGTAGAGCTCGAGCTTCTGGCGGAGCTGGACGTTGACCGACTGGAAGCCGCCGCCGACCTGGGTGGTGATCGGCCCCTTGAGCGCGATGCAGTTGCGCTGGATGGACTCCATCACCTCCGGCGGGAGGGGGTTGCCGAACTGCTGGACGGCCTCGGCGCCGGCGACGTGGCGCTCGTATTCGAGGTCGGCGCCGGCGGCGTCGAGCACCCGTACGGTGGCGTTGGTGACCTCCGGCCCGATGCCGTCGCCGGGGAGGAGAGTGATCTTGGTCTTGCCCATGGAATGCGCTCCGTCGTCGTCGAGCCCGCCGGTTTCCTGGAGAAGGTGCCGCGGTGCGGCTCCCGGCCGGGGGCGGCTAGGGTATCACGAGGGGCGAGGCGGTCCGGAAGGGGCTCAGCGGGAGCGCCCCAGCTCTTCGAGCTTCGCCACCACGTCGCGGTAGTTGCTGTTGATGCCGTAGAGCTCCACGTAGGTGCGGTAGGCCGTGGGGTTGTCGCCGATCGAGAGGTAGACGTTGCCCAGGTCGTAGAGCAGGCCCAGGCTGTCCTCCTCGGAGACGTTGGGGGCGGCGAGGCCGCGCTGGTACCACTTGATGGCCAGCTCGGGGAGACCCTTGTCCAGGAAGCAGAGGCCGAGCATCGAGCAGCAGGAGACGAGGTGGCCCGGGCTCTTCGAGGCGAGCTGGAACTCGCCGATCGCCTCGTCGAGCAGCCCCATCTCGCGGTAGGCGATGCCGAGGTTGAAGTGGGTGTCGTAGTCGGTCGGGGACAGGTGCTCCGCGACCCCCTTCTTGAACCCCTCGACGATCTCCTCCAGCGACTGCTCCGCCGGCATCAGGGAGGTGTCATCCTGGAAGATGTCCTCCTGGGAGAGCTCCTGCTCCAGCTCGCCGGCCAGGTCGAAGAAGTCGTCGTCCTCGTCGAAGAGGCCGCCGCTCTCCTGCGGCTGGCTGCGGCCGTTGCTCTCGTCGAGCCAGCTCATGCCGGAGTCGTCGAGGGCGGAGCCGGGCGCGGACGGCGCCACGGAGGCCCCCGACATCGCCACCAGCCAGGGGGGCGGCGCGTCGCCGCCGGCCGGGGTCACACTCGGACCCGGAGCGAACGGCGTGGGCTCGTCCATGTCCTCCGCCTCGACCAGCTCGCCGATCTCCAGCGGGTTGAAGATCCCCGGCCGCTCCACCCGCGGCGGCGCCGGCTGGGGCGGCGGGCTGAACGCCGCCGCGGCCTCCAGGGGAGGCGGCGGCTCCGGGGCGACGTCCGGGGGCGGCTCGGCAGGAGGAGGAGGCGCGGCCGCGGCGGGCTTCGGCGCCTTGCGGGCCGGCTTGTCGAGCAGCCCCTTGAGGAGGTCCTGGACGGCCTCGTCGCCGTCCTTGCGGCCGCGCGGCGCGGCGGCCACGTGGTCGCCTTCCACCCGGTAGCCGGCCTCGGTCAGGCGCTTGCGGACCTTGGGCCAGGCCGTGCCGTCGCCCACCTGCGCCGCGATCGAGGCCATCTGATTGGCCACTTCCATGACGCGGGCGTGGCGCCCCTTGTCGAGATGGATCTGGATCATCAGGGAGTAGGCGTCGAGATGCCGCGGCCGCAGCCGCAGCGCCTCGCGCAGGCGCTCCAGGGCCTTCTCCTCCAGGCCGTACTTGGCGAGCACCTCGGCCTCGGCCACCAGGTCCTCGTCCCGGTCGAGCTGCCGCGGGTCGAGCTCCGCCGCGGTGCGCTCGAGCAGGTCGTGATCGAGCTCCATGGGCTGCGCGGCGGGAGGGGCGGCGGCGGCCGGCGCGGGTGCGGGCTCCGATAGCTCGAAGTCCTCCAGCCCGACGCTGAAGTCCATCGGCTCGAGGTGCAGCTCCTCGAGGACGAGGGCCTCCTCGGCGGCCGGCGCCTCGTCCACGGCCTCCGCGGACGGCTGTGCCGCCGGCGCCGCCGGGGTCTCGCCGAAGGAGAGGTTGTCGAAGTCCAGGTCGAGCTCGATCTCCACCTCCTCGGCGGCCTCCTCGGCCGCCTGCCAGGAAGGGGCGGGCGCCGCCTCGAAAGCAGGCTCGAAGGAGGGCTCCGGAGCGGCGGGCGGCGGGGCCGCGGGGACCGGCGTCTCGGATATCGTCCCCGAGGCCTGGGCCCAGGCGGGGCGCCGCGGCTGGTCGTCGAGCATGTCCGCCGGCGGCTTGACCAGGCTGGCGGGCTCTTCGTCGTCCTCGGCGAAGTCGAGGACGAACACCTCGTCCAGGTCCAGCTCGATCTCGTCGCCGCTATCCGCGCCGCCGGCCGCGGGCCGCGCGGGCTCCTGGGCGGAGCCGGGGACGGCGGAGGCCGCCGCCCGCATGGCGCTGGCGAGGTCGTCGTCGAGCCGGCCGAAGGCGTCGTCGTCTTCCGTCGGCGTCAGCTCGGCGAGGCGCTCCATGAGCGAGGGCCCGCCCATGGACATCGAGTCGTAGATATCTTCCTCGGGCGCCGGCTGGAAGTCCTCGGCCACCAGCTCGGGGGAGCTGTCCGCCTCCATCATCTGGGATTGGGGCTGGGGCTCCGCCTCCGCGCCCGCGTCCGCGAGATGGACCTCGCGGGCGGCCGGGTTGCGCTCGACGGCCAGGGAGAGCAGGCGGGCCGCGCCGGCGTGGTGCCCCGCGGCCTCCAGCCGGCGCACGGCGTCGCGGATGAAGCCGACGCTGCGGCTGTCGACGTCCAGGGCGCGCTCGTAGACCTGCGCCGCCTCCTGGGCGTGGCCGTGGTTGATCATCAGCTCGGCGATGACGCGGTACTCCCCCATCGCCTTCTCGATGAGCTGCTGCTGCTGATAGATCTCGGCCAGCTTGACGTGGTAGCTCGGGTTCTCCGGCTCGAGCTCCGTCATCTTCAGGTAGATGGCGATGGCGGAGGCGGCGTTGTCGTGCTTCTGGTAGTAGTCGGCCAGCACCTGGTACTGGGTGCGCGCCTCGTTGACCAGCCCCTGCTTGTGGTAGAGCTCCGCCAGCTTCTCGTAGACCTCGAGCCGCGTCGGGTCGAGCTTGATGATCTTCTTGTAGATGGCGATGGCTTTGACGAAGAAGCCCTCGGCCGTGTAGCGCTCGGCGATCTGGGTGAAGAAGTCGATCGCCTCCTCGACGCGGTGGATCTTGGCGTAGAGGTCCCCGACGCGGTTCAGCGTGTTGATGTCGTTCGGGTTCTCGGCGAGCAGCTTCTTGTACTCGCGGATCGCCGGCTCGATCTTGCCGCGGGAGACGTACTTCTCGGCGGTCTGGACGACCTGCTCGCGCTGCAGGGCCATCAGCAAAGCTCCTCGGCACGAGGTACGACCTGCCGGAAGGTCAGGCGGTGCTCGGGGCAGGGGCCGTAGGCGGCGAGCGCCGCCATGTGCTCGGGCACCGAATACCCCTTGTGGGCGGCGAAGCCGTAGTGCGGATAGCGGCGGTCGAGGTCCACCATCATGCGGTCGCGCTCCACCTTGGCGAGGATGGAGGCGCAGGCCACGGCATAGCTGATGGAGTCGCCGCGCACCACCGGCAGGCAGGGGAAGCGGAAGCCGGAGAGGCGGACGGCGTCGACCACGGCGCAGTCCGGCGCCGGGCGCAGGGACGACAGGGCCTTGCGCATGGCGAGCCGGGTCGCTTCCAGGATGTTGACGCGGTCGATGACGTCGGGCGGGACGGGGGCGACGGCGGTGGCCACGGCGGTGGCGCGGATCGCCGCGGCGACACGCTCGCGCTCCGCCGCGGTCAGGCACTTGCTGTCGTCGACCCCCGGCACCAGGCAGCGGGGATCGACGATCACGGCGGCGGCCACGACGGGGCCGGCGAGGCAGCCGCGGCCCACCTCGTCGACGCCGGCGATCAGGCCGTAGCCGCACTGGGCCAGCAGCTCTTCCAAGCCACGCAGCAGCCGCAGGCGGTACGCCTCGGCAAACAGATCCGTGAGCCCCCGGGCCTGGGGGGTTGCCGCCCTGGTCACCGCGGCTCCTTTCCTGACGACTACCGCACCTGCCGCCGGCGTTCGAAGCTACCGGCCCGCGGCCGGACGCTCGTCGCGGCGCTCTTCGATGCGCGCCGCCTTGCCCCGCAGCTCGCGGAGGTAGTAGAGCTTGGCGCGGCGTACCCGGCCTCGCCGAATGACCTCGATCCGGTCGACGTTGGGCGAATGCAGGGGGAAGATGCGCTCCACCCCGATGCCGCCCGACACCTTGCGGACAGTGAAGGTCTCCCGGGTGCCGCCGCCGCGACGGGCGATGATCACCCCCTGAAAGACCTGGATCCTCTCCTTGTCACCCTCGACCACGCGGACGTGGACGCGGACCGTGTCCCCCGGACGGAACTCCGGGACCTCGCGTTGCACATACGGTTGTTCGACCTGCTGCAGCTCGTTCATGGCTTCACCTCGTCAAAACCCGACGGACGCCTAGGGGACGGTCCCGTCATTATTCCTGTTTCAGAATGGCCGCGCAAGCCGGCGCGTCTCCGCTCCGGCATTCAGCTCCCCGCGCAGCTCCTTCCGGCATTCCATTCCATCAGCTCCCGGCGCTGCTCCCGGGTCAACGACTCCAGGGCCTCGGGGCGCTCCAGCAAGCGTTCCACCAGATCGGGGCGCTTGGCCAGCGTCGCCTTCAACGCCTCGCGGTCCCGCCAGCGCTGGATCTCCGCGTGGTGCCCCGACAGCAGCACCTCCGGCACCGCGAGCCCCTCGACCACCGGCGGCCGCGTGTAGTGCGGGTGGTCCAGGAGCCCCTGCCGGAAGCTGTCGCGCTCCACCGACTCGGCGAGCCCGACGACGCCGGGGATCTGGCGCGACACCGCCTCGATCAGCACCATGGCGGGCAGCTCGCCGCCCGACAGCACGTAGTCGCCGATCGAGACCTCCTCGTCCACCACCGTCGAGAGCACCCGCTCGTCGATCCCTTCGTAGCGGCCGCAGAGCAGCACCAGGTCGCCCCGCGCCGCCAGCTGCCGCACCTTGGCCTCGTCGAGCCGCCGCCCCTGGGGGGACATCAGCACCCGCCAGGAGCCCTCGCCCCCCTGGCCAGCCACCGCCCGCACCGCCCTGATCCAGGGCGGCGCCATCATGACCATCCCGCCGCCGCCGCCGTACGGCTCGTCGTCGACGCTGCGGTGGCGGTCCTCCGTGAAGTCCCGCAGGTCGTGCACCCGGGCCTCCAGCAGCCCCTTCTCGATCGCCCTCCCCACCAGGCTGGTGGCGAGGAAGGGCCCGAACAGCTCGGGGAAGATCGTCAGGACCTGGACGCGCATGCCTCGAGCAGCCCTTCCGGCAGGTCCAGCTCGATCCGCCCGCCCGCGACGTCGACGTCGCGGAGGAACGCGCGCACGAACGGCACCGGGATGCGGCGCTCGCCGTCGTCGACGATCAGGAGGAGGCCGCCGCCGTCCTCCCGCAGCTCCTCCACACGCCCCAGCTCCTCGCCGCCGACGAAGCAGCGGCAGCCCAGGAGCTCGTACTCGTAATAGGTCCCGGGCTCGGCGGCGGGCACCTCGGCGCGCGGCACCTCGAGCCAGACGCCGCGCAGCTCCTCGGCCCGGTCGCGGTCGTCGACCCCCTCGAAGACCACCAGCGCCCCCGACTTGTGGGGGCGGCTCGCGGCCACGATGAGACGGGGGCTCGTCAGGCTGCCGGCCGTCCGGCCGTCGCGCTGCCTGTCTTCGCGTTCGCGCGACGTCAGCAGCGAGCTGCCCGGGTCGAAGCGGCCGGGGACGTCCGAGAGCACCTCCACCACCACCTCGCCGCGTACGCCGTGGGGCCGCAGGATGCGGCCGACCGCGACGGTCTCGGGCAGGTCGCTCCGGACCTCACTCGTCCTCGAGGATCTCGAGCTCATAGCGCTCGCCCAGCCGGTCCGCCCGGGTGTCCAGCAGAGTGCGCAGCGCCCGGGCGGTCCGCCCCTGGCGTCCGATCACCTTGCCCAGGTCGTCGGGGGCCACCTTGAGCTCCAGCACGCTGTCGCGGCGCCCGGGGATCTCGGTCACTTCGACCTCCTCGGGCTGATCGACCAGCAGGCGGGCCAGCTCTTCGAAGTCGTCCTTGAGCTCAGGCACTCTTCTTCGCCTGGGCGAGGAGCTTCGACACGGTCGGCGACATGTGGGCGCCGCGGCTCACCCAGTACTGGGCGCGCTCGGCGTCGATGGTCACCTGTGCCGGGTTCTTGGTCGGATCGTAGTGGCCGATCTCCTCCACCGCCGACGCCGTCGGGGTGTTGCGGGAGTCCGAGACCACCACGCGGTAGAAGGGGTTGTTGCGGGCGCCCATGCGGCGCAGTCGAATCTTGAGCATTCCTGGGTCTCCAACAGGGTGTTCGCCCGCCCGGCCACACGTCCATCCACGGCCGGCTGGCGCAAAGACGGGGGATTGTATCAGGGACGGCGCGCTTCTCCAACTCGGGCTGCTGCGGGTCCTACTGCGGGGGCATGGCCGCGCCGCCGCCCAGGGCCTTGCGCAGCCACTTGCCCTGGACCCCCTTGAGCATCTTCTTCATGCTCTTGTGCTGCTTGAGCAGCCGGTTGATCTCCTGCACCGAGGTGCCGGACCCCATGGCGATGCGCTTCTTGCGGCTGCCGTTGATGACGTCGGGCCGCTGGCGCTCGAGCGGGGTCATGGAGTTGATGATCGCCTCGACGCGGCTCAGGCCGCTCTCGTCGACGTCGGCGCCCTCGAGGCCGCGCAGCGGCCCCACCTTGGGCAGCAGCTCCAGCACCTGGCCCAGGGGGCCGAGGCGGCGGATCTGGCGGAGCTGGTCGCGCAGGTCCTCCAGGGTGAACTCCTGGCGGGCGATGCGGCCGGCGAGGCGCTTCGCCTCCTCCTGGTCGATCCCCTGCTCCGCCCGCTCGATCAGCGACAGGACGTCGCCCATGCCGATCATGCGGGAGGACAGCCGCTCGGGATGGAACAGCTCCAGGTCGTCGGACTTCTCGCCCATGCCGACGAAGCGGATGGGCACTCGGGTGACGGTGCGGATCGAGAGGGCGGCGCCGCCGCGGGAGTCGCCGTCGAGCTTGGTGAGGACGACGCCGGTCAGCGGCAGGGTCTGGCCGAACTGCTCGGCGCTCTTGACCGCGTCCTGGCCGGTCATCGAGTCGGCGACGAACAGGACCTCGTGCGGCTGGATGCGGTCGGCGAGGCGCTTGATCTCCTCCATCAGGGCGGCGTCGACGTGCAGGCGGCCGGCGGTGTCCATGATCACCACGTCGTGGCCGCGCTGGCGGGCGACGTTGAGAGCCCGCGCGCCGACGTCGATCACGGACTCGCCCGGCTCGGGCTCGACGACCGGCACCTCGACCCCCTTGCCGACCTGCTTGAGCTGCTCGACGGCGGCAGCGCGCTGCAGGTCGCCGGCGACGAGGAGCGGGTGCTTGCCGCGCTTCTTGAGGCGCTTGGCGATCTTGCCGGCGGTGGTGGTCTTGCCGGAGCCCTGGAGGCCGCAGAGCATGATCACGGCCGGCCGGCCGTCGAGGCGCAGCTCGGTCCCCTCCTCGCCGAGGAGCGAGGTGAGCTCGTCGCGGACGATCTTGACCACCTGCTGGGCGGGCGTGAGGCTCTGCAGCACCTCCTGGCCGAGGGCGCGCTCGCGCACCCGCTCGATGAAGGGCTTGACCACCCGCAGGTGGACGTCCGCTTCGAGGAGCGCCAGGCGGATCTGGCGCAACGCCGCCTGCAGGCTCTCCTCGGTGACCTTGCCCTCGCCCTTCAGATTGCGGAAGACGTCCTGGAGCTTCGTCTGGAGACCGTCGAACATCTGGACCTCGGTGTCTGGATGAATCGGGAGCCGCGGCCGCCGCGGCGTCGGGGTTGAAAATGGTACCACGGGACCCCGGAGGGCCCGTGAGCCGAGAACACGGGGAGGAAGGGGGAGGATTCCTGCGGATCCCATCCATGCGGGCCGGAGACGATCCGGAACGGCGGGAAGCTTCCCGGAGCGTCCGGATGCCTTCCAGGCGATCTGGACGCCGCCCGAAGCGTCCGGGACGCCTCCCCGGCCGCCCGGACGAGGTCCAGAGCGTCCGGACGAAATCCGGGGAGTCTGGACGAGATCCAGGGCGTCTGGATGGGTTCCCAGGCGGAGAGGATTCTTACTCGAGGCCGAGATCGCGCAGAGAGCCCACCACCAGGATCTGATCCGCCATCGCTTCGAGCTTCCGGACGGAGGAGATGGCTCCGACCCGCTGCCGGACCTCCGGCGCCAGGGGACCGAAGCGCCGCTCCAGCTGACGCAGCAGGAGATTCCGGGCGCCTTCGACCCGCCCCTTTCTCTCCCCTGCTTTGTGGCCTTCCTGTCTCGCCCTTCGCCGATCTTCTCTCGCCCAGCGGATTAGGTTCTCTTCGAGCATCGGAATCTCCTCCAAGTCGGCTCTGTCCGGGATTACGGCTCCCGGATGGGCCCGGCGCAACGCCCTCAGCAGCCAGCCCGTGAACGCCTGCCGCAGCTCCGGCTCCCGATCCCGAGGCAACTGAGCCGAGAGCTCGGCCGCCACCGCCAGGATCTCCTCCAGAGAATGGCTGACCTCCAGCCGGATCAGCGCCACGGCCAGGTTCGACGCGTCCCCCAGCTCTCCGGGAGCAATCCGCCTCTCGTCCAGCACCGTGTAGGTGAACCGCGGGCACGAACGTCCCAGCGTCCCCGGGGCCGGCTCGATCAGGCTCTCGAGGTCCCGTGCCGCGTTCCAGCGCCGGTTCCCATTATAGATGACCATCACCAGCACCGGCGGCAACTTGCCCGACGGTGTCAGGGCGCGGTTGCGGATGATGTCCTCGTAGAGCAGCGACAAGTACGTCAAGAGGCGCACCGCCATGAAGCGCTCCGGCGTCGCCTGGAATTCGAGCAACAGGTACACCGGCGTCGGGGCGGCGCCGGGGCGCTTCCAGAGCAGGCGCCAGACCACGTCGTTGTGCCGGCTGGTCAAGTCGCCGCTCATGAAGTCGCCGCTGACCCGCGCCAGCGTCGCGAAGTCGAGCTGCCTCACCCAGGGCTCCCGCACGAACCTGCGCAGCAGGTCGGCGACGACCCGCGCGTGAGCGAAGAGCTGCTTGTAGCCACTGTCGTGCCTTCCCATCCTCCCTCCATTCCGGTGTGAACCGCGTCCGGAAGGAGGAAAGACGGAATCCGGAGAAAAAATCGCTCAACTTTAAGCATCCCTAAAGATCGAGCGGGCCCAGAGCCGCCGATCCGCACCGCCCGCTATACTCTCCCCCATGGAACGACGGGCGAAGATCATGGCCACCTTGGGGCCGGCGAGCACTCAGGAGGATGTCCTCCAGGAGCTCATCCATGCCGGCGTAGACCTCATCCGCCTCAACCTCTCCCATGGCACGCAGGACGACCACCGCAAGACCCTCCACCTGGTGCGGCGCGTCGCCGAGCAGGAGGGTTGCCATCTCCCCGTAGTCATGGACCTCATGGGCCCCCGCTATCGGCTGGGCAAGATCCCGGGGGAGCGCCGGATGCTCGAGCCGGGCGAGGAGCTCGTCCTGGGTACCCAGTCCGAAGGGGTCGACCTGCCGGTGGACTCCGAGATCCTGAGCCACCTCGAAGCCGGCGAGCGCGTGCTCATCGACAGCGGCCTTATCGAGCTGAAGGTGGAGTCCAAGGAAGGAGACCGGGTGTCGGCGCGGGTGGTCAACGGCGGCCCGGTCCGCACCCGCAAGGGGATCAACCTGCCCGATACCTCCCTGCCCTTCGAGATCTCGGAGAAGGACCGCTCCGACATCGCCTTCGCCGTCGCCGAGGGTGCCGACTACCTGGCCGCGAGCTATGTCGGCGAGGCCTCCCACATCGAGGCGCTGCGCGAGGTCGTCACCCAGGCCGGCGGGCGCATCCCCATCGTCGCCAAGCTGGAACGGGCGACCGCCATGGAGCACCTGGACGAGATCACCGAGGCGGCCGACGGCCTGATGGTCGCCCGCGGCGACCTGGGGGTCGAGGTGCCGCTCCACACCGTGCCGGTGCACCAGAAGCGGATCGTCGCCGCCGGCCGGCGGGCGGGCAAGCCGGTCATCGTCGCCACCCAGATGCTGGAGTCGATGATCGAGCAGCCGCGCCCCACCCGCGCCGAGGCCACCGACGTCGCCAACGCCGTGCTCGACGGCGCCGACGCGCTCATGCTCTCCGGCGAGACCGCCATGGGCAAGTACCCGGTGGGTGCCGTCTCCACCATGGCCCGCATCATCCTGGAAGCCGAGGAGTACGCCCGCGAGTGCGCCACGGACGAGCGCCCCTCGATCCACCCCCTGGGGCCGGTCCACGCCCAGCGCACCTTCGCCCTCGACCCCTCGGCTTCCGACGAGGGCTCCGAGTCCACCCTGGACGTCCCCGACCTGGTCTCCGCCGCCGCCGTCTACGCCGCCGACCAGCTCGAGGTGCGGCGCATCGTCGCCTTCAGCCAGAGCGGCTTCACCGCCCGCCTGGTCGCCCGCTACCGGCCCGACGCTCCGGTGGTCGCCTTCACCCCCGACGAACGGGTGGCGCGCCAGCTCCAGCTCGTCTGGGGCGTCCGGCCGCTCCTCGCCGACATCGAGGTCGGCACGCTCGACGAAGTGGTACAGCTCGTGCAGCGCCAGCTCCTCGCCGCCCGGCTGGTCGAGCCCGGCGAGCGGATCATCATTCTCATGGGACACCCCATCCGCGACCGGCCGCTGACCAACCTGATGCGGGTCCACCGCATCCGGGCGGTCTGAGGGAAGAGAAAGAGAGAAGAGACCAGGCCCCTTGCTCCCCCTGCACGACATCAACCCACGGCGGAGCTTCCCGGCGGTGACGGTGGTGCTGATCGCCGTCAACGTCCTGCTGTTCTTCTATGAGCTCTCCCTGGGGCCCCACCTGGAGGCGTTCATGCTGTCGTCGGCCTTCGTGCCGGCCCGCCTCTTCGATGACGGCGCGATCTATGCCAGCGAGATCGGCCCGGAGGCACGGAGCGCCCTGCTCTCCATGTTCCTGCACGGCGGCTGGGGGCACCTGCTGGGCAACATGCTCTTCCTCTGGGTCTTCGGCGACAACATCGAGGACCGGCTG
>DASPJI010000107.1:0-2285 GCA_035628695.1 Thermoanaerobaculia bacterium
CGACCGGGTCTACACCGGCACCCTGAACTTCATGCCGTTCCTCGACCCGCCGCCGGCCACGGCGGAGGAGATCGCCGAGGTGCGGGCGGACGTGGACGCCGCGGGCATCCTCTACGGCACCCTGCTCTCCAGGGACGGCAAGGTGGCGACGGTGCTGGTAGGGGTGCCCCCTGGTCCGCCGGGGAAGGTGGACCGCGAGGGGCTCTATCGCCAGGTGCTGAAGGTGGCGAGCCCCTTCGCCACGCCGAACGACCGGATCTCGGTGGTGGGGGCGCCGGTGGCGGAGGCGCTGCTGGGTGCCCACATCCTGGAGGACCTGCGGCATCTCCTCCCCCTGGCCGTAGGGGTGATCGCCCTGGCCATCTGGATCGCCTGCCGCCGCCTGTGGGGCGTGGCCCTCGCCATGCTCAAGGTCGGCGCGATCCTGGTGGTGACCTTCGGGATCATGGGCTGGAGCGGCTCGCCGGTCCGGCTCACCTCGGCGATGTTGCCGGTCCTGCTGACGACCATGAGCCTGGTGGACGAGATCCACCTCTTCTTCAGATATCAGCGCCGGCTGGCGGGGGGCCACGACGGCCCGTTCCCCGGTGCCGTTCTGGAGGCCATGCGGCAGATGGCCCGGCCGATGGTGCTCACCGCCATCACCACGGCCATCGGCTTCTTCTCCCTGCTCACCTCGCCGCTGCCGGCGGTCCGCTCGCTCGGGATCTTCGCCGGCCTGGGGATCTTCGCGTCCCTGTTCTGGGCGCTGAGCTTCACCCCGGCGGCGCTCAAGCTCCTGGGGCCGGCGCGGATGGCGCGGCCGGTCTCCTCGCCGGTGGCGGGGGCGTGGACGGTGCGGGCGCTGGCGCCGCTGGTCCGCCGCCCCCTGCCCACCCTGCTGGTCCTGGCCCTGGTGACCGTGGCGGGGCTCGCCGGGCTGCGGCTGCTCTACGTGCAGGACAGTTGGATCGACGGCTTCGCCCCGGGGAGCGAGTTCCGTCAGGCCACCGAGCGGGCGGACGCGCAGCTCCTGGGCACCCACCTGCTCCTGGTGCAGCTCACCTTCACTCCGCCCAAGGACAAGCCGGTCCCCGCCGGCTGGGTGCGCGAGGGGCCGCTCCTCGACCCGGCGGCGCTGCGTGCCATCGGCGACTTCGAAGCCTACGTCCGCGGCCTGCCCCGGGTGGGCGGCGTGCTGGGGGCGCACAGCCAGCTCACCACCGTCGCCTACCTTTGGCTGGCGCGGCGGGAGGGCGCGCGCTCCATCCCTGACACCCCGGAGCGGGTGGAGACCCTGCTCGACCGCTACGACATGGCGCGGGGGGAGGCCAAGCGCCGCGAGGTCCTCGACGACGGCCTGCGCCGCGCCATGGTCACGGTCTTCCTCGAGCACGCCAACTACCGGGACACGGCGCGGATCATGGAGGCGATCCGGCGCTACGAGCGCGAGCGCTTCCGGCCGCTGGGGGCGCGCCTCGACTTCGCGGGCGACGTGGCGGTCTCCCAGAGCATGATCCCCGACATCGTCCAGACGCAGATCGGGTCGCTCCTCACCACCATGCTCGGCGCCTTCCTGGCCGTGGCCCTGTTCTGGCGGTCGTGGCGGGCGGGGCTCTGGGTGCTCGCGCCCACGTCGGTGGCGATCCTCTGGGTGCTGGGCAGCATGGGCTGGCTCGGTATCCCGCTGGGGGTGGCCACCTCCATGTTCTGCGCCATCGCCCTGGGTTTGGGGGACTACGCCGTCCACTTCCTGGAGGAGGTGGAGCGGGCCGGGGAGGCGGGGGAGGCCGAGCCGGTGCTCCGCGGCATCGAGGTGGCGGGCCCGTCGACGGTGGCCGACACCCTGGCCATCGGTGCCGGTTTCGGGTTGCTGGTCTTCTCCCAGGTGCCGGCCAACGCGCGGCTCGGCGGGCTGGTGGCCGCGTCGCTGGCGGCGAGCTGTGTTCTCACCCTGGTGGGGATGGGCGCGCTCCTCGAGCTGATCCGCCGCCGCCGTCGCGGCCAGCGCATGGCGTAGAATCCCGTAAAATCACGGGATCGGCGGCCGGCTGCGAGGAGCATGGGAGAGACCACAGAGATACCAAACCAGCCTCCCAGACGGCGCGCCGGCAGCGCCGTCCTGGTCGCCGCGGGCATCCTGCTGTCCCGGGTCGTCGGCCTGCTGCGGGACATGATCGTGGCGCGGTTCTTCGGGGTGGGGCCGCACGCGGACGTCTTCCGGGCCGCCCTGCGCGCCCCCAACGTCCTCCAGAACCTGCTCGGCGAGGGGACGCTGTCCGCCGCCTTCATCCCGATCTACTCCC
>DASPJI010000108.1:0-3163 GCA_035628695.1 Thermoanaerobaculia bacterium
CGCTCGCGGACCTCACCGGAAAGCTCCACAGGCTCCATGGCCATCCTCCTCCTCGGTCTTCGTCCTCGCGTTGACACTCCCGGACGCATCCTGCTACAAACTCCCCGCTTCCGGGAACTCCCCCGACCGCTCTTCAGGAGATCTCTCCCGATGCCCTCTCTGCCCACCAACTTCGGCCTGCTGGACGCCGATGCGAGCGATTACGAGACCAGCCGCGTCGCCGTGCTCCCCGTCCCCTTCGAGCGTACAACCTCCTATGGCAAGGGGACCGCGGCCGGCCCGGCGGGCATCATCCGCGCCTCCCAGGCCATGGAGCTGTGGGACGAGGAGCTGCAGGGCGAGCCCTACCTGCAGGGGATCGCCACCCTGCCGCCATTCCTCCCCGAGGTCTTCGACATGGGCGAGGCCCTGGCCGAGCTCCAGGAGGAGGCCCGCGTCCATCTCGACCGCGGCAAGTTCCTGGTGACGCTGGGCGGCGAGCACAGCCTCTCGTCCGCGCCGGTCAAGGCGACGCGCGATGTCTATGGCGAGATCGGGGTGGTCCAGTTCGACGCCCACGCCGACCTGCGGGAGGAGTTCGACGGGACCCCCTACAGCCACGCCAGCGTCATGAAGCGGATCGTCGACGAGGGCATCCCCACGCTTCCGGTGGGCATCCGCTCGCTCTCCTCGCCGGAGGCCGAGCTGATCCGCGAGCGCGGCATGCGGGTGATCTGGGGCCACGACCTCGACCAGGCGGGGCAGCTCTTCCCCCGCCTCCTCGAAGCCCTGCCGGAGAAGATCTATCTCACCTTCGACATCGACTTCTTCGACCCCTCGCTCGTACCGGCCACCGGCACTCCCGAGCCGGGCGGCGGCCTCTGGTACCCGACGCTCCGCCTCCTCCGCCGCCTCTTCCAGGAGAAGACGGTCGTGGCCATGGACGTGGTCGAGCTGGCGCCGATCGGCGGCCAGCCGGCGAGCGACTTCCTGACCTCGAAGCTGATCTACAAGTGTCTGGGGTATCTCTGGGAGAAGGAAGGCCGGAAGAGCTGACCCCTACACGGGAGCCGGGCCGAGGTGGAGATCGGTCCGGCTCGCGGCAGGTGGGAAGAGCGGCGCCGGCTCCTTCCCCATCGCCCGATCGGCCAGCCAGCGGCCGGTGACGAAACCCAGCGACATGCCGTGGCCGTTGAAGCCCGCGAAGTAGGAGGCGCCGGGTATGCCGGGCACCTCCCCTGTCCGCGGCAGGCCGTCCGGCGTGAAGGCCATGGTCCCCGCCCAGCGGTGGACGACCGGAAGGTGGGCGAAGCGCGGGAAGTAGTCGCGGAGGAACCCCTCCAGAGCGCCCTGGACGGTGGCCGTGGGCGCCTCCAGATATCCCACCTCGGCGTCGACCGCGCACCAGCGGCAGCCGCCGAGGAGAAAGGTGCCGTCCGGGAGCTGGCGCAGGTATTCGAAGCCGTCGTTCACGTACCAGACCCCCGGCAGGTCGCGCGGCGCGGGGGCGGTGGCGAGGATCTGGCCGCGGACTGGCCGGACCTCCCCCGCCAGGTGCGGCAACAAGGCCGGCGCGTAGGCGTTGAGCGTCAGCACGACCCTTTCCGCGATCACCTGACCGGCGTCGGAGATGACGCGGACGCGATCCCCCGCCGACTCCAGCGCCCGCACCCGGAAGCCGGTGCGCACCTCACCGCCCGCCGCCTCGATCAGGCGGGCGATGCCGCGGCAGAGGCGCACCGAATGGAGGCCGGCATCCCGCGGCTGGAAGATGGCACCCGCCAGCCGGTCGCAACCACTGGCCCGCCGCACCTCAGAGGCCTCCCGCCACTCGAGGTCGAAGCCCAGGCCGGCCAGGATCTCCGCGCTCTCCCGCATCGCCTGCTCCTGATGCGGCCGGCCGGACACCGCGGCGGTCCAGCTCCCCTCCGGCGTGAAGTCGCAGTCCACCCTGCCGGGCTCCAGGAGCTCCGCCCGCAGCAACTCGCGGTTGTCCCGCGACAGCTCCCAGTAACGCAGGGCCGCCGTCTCCCCCATCTGCCGCGCCACGATCGTGTAAGGCTCGGCCGTGCCGGTGATCAGGAAGCCCGCATTCCGGCCCGATGCCCGGCAGGCCACGCCGCCGGCTTCGAGCACGACCGGCCGCCGGCCCGCCCGAGCGAGCCACCAGGCCGTCGACAGCCCGGCGATTCCCGCGCCGACGACGGCGACGTCCACCTCCTCGGGTGCCGAGGGGCGGGCGAGCCAGAGGGATGGGGGGCCGCTAACCGACGAGGACACTGCCGCCGTTCACGTTCAGGATCTCGCCCGTGATGTGGCGGGCGAGCGGGGAGGCGAGGAACACCACGGAGCCCGCGATGTCCTCGGGGCTCGCGATGCGGTGGAGGGGGATCGATTCCAGGATCTGCTGCCGGCGCTCCCCCGACAGCGCCTCGGCGGTCATGTCGGTGTCCACCCAGCCCGGGGCCACGGAGTTGACCCGGATCTTCGGCGCCAGCTCGGTGGACCACGACTTGGTGGCCGAGATCATCGCCCCCTTGCTCGCGGCATAGGGGCTGTAGTACGCCTCCCCGCGCTGGCCGGCGGTGGAGCTGACGTTGATGATCGTACCGTCCTCGGACTCCTGGAGCAGGGGGACCGCCTCGCGCGAGCAGAGGAACGGCCCGACCACGTTGACCGCCAGTGTCGCCTGGAGCTGGTCGCGGTCGAGCTTGACCAATGGATCGTAGACCCAGACGCCGGCGTTGTTGACCAGGCAGTCGAGCCCGCCCCACTCCTGCCGCACCTGCTCGAAGAGCTTCTCGATCTGCTCGGGATCGCTGACGTCGCAACGGGCTTTGAGGTGGGGGCGGCCGGAGGTGCGCAGCAGCTCCGCGTAGAGGGCGCGGGCCCGCTCGCCGCTCGCCAGGTACTGGATCATCACCGTGGCGCCGGCCCGGGCGAACAGCCGGCAGCACGCGGCGCCAATGCCGCGGCTGCCACCCGTCACCAGGACCCGGCGCCCCGTGAGGTCGATCATGCGGCGGCCTCGACCACCATGGCGATGCCCTGACCGCCGCCGATGCAGGCCGAGGCGACACCGCGTCCGCCGCCCCGCCGCTTGAGCTCCTTGAGGAGCGTGATCAGGATGCGTGTGCCCGAGGCGCCCAGGGGGTGGCCCAGGGCGATGGCGCCGCCGTTGACG
>DASPJI010000109.1:0-10265 GCA_035628695.1 Thermoanaerobaculia bacterium
TTCCCTTCCCGGCTTCGGGCTGGCCGACCTGGAGCCGGATGCCCAGCGGGTTGTCGTCCTCCCGCGCCGCCGCGCCCTGCACGCCGACGCCGCCGATAGCGCCGCCCCGTCCGGTGGAGCCGAGGAGCAGCGCCGCCACCGTCCGGTTCGAGGCGCGGGCGTTCGGGGTCAGCTCCCGGTACTCCTCGGTGTGGCGGACCCGGAGCCCCGGGCGCTTCATCTTGACCTCGATGCGGTGCCGCTTGCCCGGTTCCCGCTTCGCGGGGGTGAAGCCGAGGGAGTAGTAGGAGTCGAGGTCCTCCACCACCTTGGCGAGCGCCGCGTCCGGCGCGGCGTCCATCAGGTCCTGGGCGTGGTCGATCTTGCCGGCGACGGTCACGATCGGGTCGGCCTTGGCGCCGGAGACGACCTCCTGGAGGACATCCCGCGCGCCCATGGCGAAGAAGAGGATGCGCTCGGAGCTGGCACCCTCCTCCAGGTCGTTCAGCTGCTTGCGGAGCGGTCCGTCCAGCACCATGTTCCGGCCGTATTTTCGGTCGAACGTCTGCTCGATCGTCTGGCCGGGCCGGAAGGTGGCGTTGGCGCTGACATAGAGCAGCGCCTTGCGTCCGGGCAGGCTGCCCAGGCCGCCGAGGAACTGGGTGAGCGCCGAGAGGGAGTAGCGGGCCAGGTTGCGGAACTTGAGCTGGTTCGAAGCGGCGGTCATGGCGATGTCCGCCCGGTCCAGGGCGGCCATCGCGGCCGCGCTGTCCTTCCCTACCATGTCCGGGCCCGCCTGGACCGCCATCTCCTGCTTGGTCTGGAGCAGCCGCTGATCGGCCGAGTTGGACGGCGCGGGCTTGGGGGCGTCCGCCACCGCCTTGAGGGCCGCGGCGAAGGTCGGCCGGTCGGCGGGCACGAAGCGCACGGTGAGGGTGTCCGGCCCGTTGTAGCTCGCCAGCATCACCTGGTCGCCCGGCTTGGCGCGGGAGGCGACGAAGCGCTCGATCGACTCTACGATCCGCGGCCGGGCCTCGTCGGGCAGCTCTTCGACGTCGAGGTAGACGGCGAGCTGTAGGCGCTCGGGCTCGGGGCGCTCGGCAGCGCTCCCGGCGGCGCCCGGCGTCCCTTCCGAGGCATAGAAGTAGGAGACCTCCACCGGCTTGCCATCCTCGTACAGCTCGAAATCGTCCTTGGTGAGCCCCGTCACCCGCTTTCCTTCGCGGTCGGTGACGAACACCTCGACGTTGACGACGCTGACGTCGACGGTCTCGAACAGGACCTCGTCGCCGCCGCGCGGGGCCTCCTGGGGGAGGGCCGCCGGCGGGAGGGCGAGGAGAAGGGACAGGACTACCGCGGAGCTGTGTCGGATCATTTCGGATCATCCTCCAGGGGGCGGCCGGTTGCCGGATTGTACTCGGCGGTCACGGTGGAAAGCGTGTTCCCCAGCTCGTCGCGCACACCGATGACGACTGTGTGGGGGATCGGCCGCATCAGCAGCGGGGTGGTGAACGACATCTGCTGACCGGCCGGGGTCTCGCCGCCGGGCCGGACCGGCAGGGTGAGGCGGGTGGGCTCCGCCATCCTCCCCTGGTCGTCGCGCACGGTGATGACGACCGAGAGCCGCCCCTCGGGAGCGCCGCCGGGCCCCGGCAGCAGGGCCAGCCGCGCGAGGGGGAGGCGCAGGGTGAGCGGCACCATCACCCCTTCCTTCCCGGCAGCTTCGGCCGGACCGAATTGGAAGATCAGGCCCAGGGGGTTCTCCCCGCCACCGAGGAGCAGGGAGGCCAGGGTGCGGGCCTCGGCCCGGTCCGCCGGGGTGCGGTCGCGGTAGGACTCCAGGTGGCGGACGTCGAGCCCCCGGCGCTTCACCCGCACCTCGACGCGGTGCCGCTTGCCGTCCGGCCGCCGGTCCGGCGTGTAGCCGAGGGAGTAATAGGAGTCGAGGTCCTCGCCGACCCAGGCGAGGGAGGCCGCGGGGTTGGCGTCGATCAGGTCGCGGCCGATGTCCACGATGTCCTCACCCGGTTTCGGGATTTCGAGGCGCTTGGGCTCATAGGCCCCGGCGGAGATGCTGGTCGCCCGGGTGTTCCGGGCGCCGAGGCCGTAGAAGGCGATGCGGTCCGAGTTGACGGTGTCCTCCAGCCGCTTGACCAGGGGGCGCATCGCTCCCTGCCGGACGCTGAGCCCCAGCTTGTTCTCGAAGACGGTGAACAGGGACTGCCCCGGGCTGAAGGAGACCTTGCCGCTGACGTAGACCAGCGCCTTGCGGCCGGGCAGGCTGCCGAGCGCCGTAACGAACCGGTCGAGGGCGTCGAAAGCGGACTTGGCCTGGCCCCGGCGCCGCAGCGCCTCCGACTGCGTGTTCATCTCGGCCACGGCCCTGTCGGAGGTTCCTCTGGAGCCGAAACGGCTCACCAGGCCGGACAGGCTGGCGCCCTGCGGCACCCGCGCCATCTCGGAGAGCGCCGCGGAGAGCGCCGGACGGTTCACCGGCACCTCGCGGACGGCGAGCGAGTCGGCGCCGTGGTAGTGGGCGACGATCACCCGTTCGTCCGGCCGGAGGTCGGGCCGCGCGCGGCTGGCGACGAACTCCTCGACGGCATGGATGATCCGCGGGATGGCCCTCTCGGGGAGGTCCTCGGTGTCGAAGTAGACGGCGAGTTGGAGACGCTCCGCTTCCGGCACCGGCGCCGGCCGAAGCGGCTCGGAGGCACGGGGCGCCGGCTCCGCCGCGTAGAAGTGGGTGATCTCCACCCGCCGGCCGTCCTCGAAGACCTCGAAGTCGTCGCGGGTCAGGCCGGTCACCCGCTTGCCGTCGGGGCCGGTGACGAAGACCTCGATGTTGACCAGGCGGACGTCGACGCTGTCGGCGAAGAGCTCCCCCGGCTCCGGCGCCGCCGCGGAGACCGGGAGGGCCGACGCCAGGAGCGTCAGGACCAGGGCACGGATTCGTCTCGTCATGGCGAAGGCCTCCCGGCTCGGGCCTCCGGGGCGTAGTGGGAGGTGACGGTGGACACCGTGTTCCCCACCTCGTCCCAGACGCCGAGGACGATCTTGTGCGGAGCGGAGCGGAGCCGCAGTTGGAAACTGTAGGAGACGCCGGGCGGTGGCGGCCCGTCGAACCGGAGCGGCAGCTCGGTGTCGGAGGCGGCCGCGATCCTCCCCTTGCTGTCGCGGGCGGTGATGAGGATCGAGAGGTTCCCGTGCTGCGCTCCCCCTTCGCCGGGGAGCAGCGCGACCTTGGAGAGGGGGATCTCCAGGGTGACGGGGACGAGCACCTTGCCTCTCTCCTCCGGCCCGGTCTGGCCCATCTGGACGCTCATGCCGACCGGGTTCTCCCCCCCGCCCATCTGGAGGGTGGCAGCCGTCCGGATGCGCGCCTGCTCCACGGGAGCCCGCTCGCGGTACCTCTCGATGTGCCGGACGTGCAGGCCGCGCCGCTTCACCTTCACCTCCACCCGGTGCCGCCGGCCCGGCTGCCGCTCCGGCGGGGTATACCCGAGCGAGTAGTAGGAGGAGAGGTCCTCGCCGATCCAGGCCAGCGAGGCGGCGGGGTTGGCGTCGACGATCTCGCGGGAGCGGTCGATGATCTGGGGTGCCGGCGGCGGTGTGTTGCTCCGGGTGGAGATGCTCGGCCGGTAGATGCTCTTGGAGCCGCCCAAGGCATAGAAGGCGATGCGGTCGGAGCTCGCCGCCAGCTCCACGTCCCGGACCAGGAACGACAGCGGTCCCTCCCTGGCGCTCGGTCCGAGCTTCGTCTCGAACGCCTGGACGATGGTCTGGCCCGGCCGGAAGGTGATGCCGCCGCTGACGAAGACCAGCGCCTTGCGTCCCGGCCGGCTGCCGAAGTTGGCGACGAACCCCTGAAGGGCCGTCAGCGTGGCCCGCGTCTGGATCCGTTTCATCAGGCTGGCAACGATCGAGTCGAGCTCGGCCTGGGCCGCGTTCGACTCGTAGATGGCCTTGTCGAGCTCTTCGTTGCCGCCCAGGTCGATCGTGTTGTCGGTCATCGCGGTCAGCCGTTGCTCCTGCTCGCTCACCGGGGCGAGCCGCCCGGCCTGCACGATCTCCTGGAGAGCCGCGGCGAGGACGGGGCGGCTCGCCGGCAGCTCGTGGACGTTCAGGGTGTCCGGGCCGTTGTAGGTGGCCAGCAGCACCGTCTCCTGCGGGCTGGCGCGGGAGACGAGGAACTCCTCGACGGCCGCGGCCACCTTCGGCCGCGCCTGCTTGGGGAGACTTTCGAGGTCGAAGTAGACGGCGAACTGGAGCCGCTCCGGCGCCGGCACTGCCGGCACCGGGGCCTCCGGCCGCGCCTCCGCCGCCGCCTCCGCGGCATAGAAGTAGGTGATCTCCACCGGCTTGCCGTCCTCGAAGACCTCGAAGTCGTCGCGGGTGAGGCCGGTGACCCACTTGCCCTTCCGGTCGGTGACGGAGACGTCGATGTTGACGACGTTGACGTCGATGCTGTCGGCGAAGACCTCGCTGCCCTGGGGTGGCTGGGGCGGCGCGGGCGCCTGGGCCGGCGCCGGGTGGGCACAGAGGGAAGCTGCCAGGAGCGCCAGAGCCAGGGCGCGGGGCCGGCTCGTCATCGCGGAGCCCTCCCGGACCCGGTCGCCGGGTCGTACTCGGAGGTGACGGTGGAGAGGAGGTTGCCGACCTCGTCCCAGACGCCGAGGACGATGGTGTGCGGGGCGGAGCGGAGCTCCAGTTGGAAAGTGTAGGAGATGCCGGGGGGGACGGGTCCGTCGAACCTCAGCGGCAGCTCGGTGTCGGAGGCGGCCGCCGTCCTCCCCTGGCTGTCGCGGGCGGTGATGAGGATGGAGAGGCGCCCGTGCCGCGCCTCCTCTTCGCCGGGGAGGAGCGCGACCTGGGAGAGGGGGATGTCGACGGTGACGGGGACGAGCACCTTGCCTTTCTGCTCCGGCCCGGCCGGGTCCATCTGGACGCTCATGCCGAGCGGGTTCTCCCCTCCGCCCATCTGCAGGGCGGCGGCCGTCCGGTTGCGCGCGTGCTCCCCGGGAGTCCGCTCGCGGTACCTGTCGATGTGCCGGACGTGCAGGCCGCGCTGCTTCACCTTCACCTCCACCCGGTGCCGCTTGCCCGGCTGCCGCGTCGCCGGGGTGTAGCCCAGCGAGTAGTAGGAGGAGAGGTCCTCGCCGATCCAGGCCAGCGAGGCGGTGGGGGCGCCATCGGTGATCTCGCGGGAGCGGTCGATGACCGGGGCGCCCGACGACGTGTTCTTCCGCGCGGAGATGCTCGGCCGGGCCATCCTCCCGGGGGCGCCCAGGGCATAGAAGGCGATGCGGTCGGAGCTCGCCGCGAGCTCCACGTCCCGGACCAGGAACGACAGCGGTCCAGCCTTGGCCTGGTCTCCGAGCTTCGTCTCGAAGGCCTGGACGACGGACTGGCCCGGCCGGAAGGTGATGCCGCTGCTGACGAAGACCAGCGCCTTGCGTCCGGGCCGGCTGCCGAGGCTGGCGACGAACCCTTCCAGGGCCTCCAGCGCGGACCGCTGTTTCATCCGCCTGACCAGGCGTGCCACGATGACATCGAAAGAGGTCACTTCCGCGTCCGCTTGGGCCATGGCGAGGTCGAGCGGCCCGCTGCCGCCCAGGGCGACCGCGCTGCCGCTCATCGCCGTCATCCGTGCCTCCAGCACGCTCGCCGGGAAGCGCCGCCCCGGCCGCAGGATCTCCTGGAGGGCCGCGGAGAGGGCGGGGCGGCTCGCCGGCACTTCGCGGACGTCCAGGGTGTCCGGGCCATCGTAGGCGGCCAGGAGCACCTTCTCCTGCGGGCCGGCGCGGGAGACGAGGAATTCCTCGACGGCGGCGGAGAGCGGCGGGCGGGAGATGGCGGGGAGGCTTTCGAGGTCGAAGTAGACGGCGAGCTGGAGCCGCTCCGGCGCCGGCACCGCCCCCGTCTTCTCCGAGGCATAGAAATAGGTGATCTCCACCGGCTCACCATCCTCGTAGACTTCGAAGTCCTCGCGGGTCAGGCCGCTGACCCACTTGCCCTTCCGGTCGGTGACGGCGACCTCGATGTTGACGACGTTGACGTCGATGCTGTCGGCGAAGACCTCCTCGCCATGGGATGGCTGGGGTGGAGCGGGCTCCTGCGGGGAGGCCGCCAGAGACGGAACGAGAAGAGACAGCATCAGAAGCGCCGGAGCCAGGGCGCGGAATCGGCTCATCATCGCGAAAGCCTCCAGATCATTGGACTGCCGGATCGTACCGGGAAACCAGGGTGGAGAGGGTGTTGCCGAGCTCGTCCCAGACGCCGAGGACGATCTCGTGCGGGCCGGGGCGGAGCGCCAGTTGGAAGTCGTAGGAGATGCCGGGGGGGAGGGGGCCGTCCAGCCGCAGCGGCAGGTCGGTCTGGGCGACGGCCGCCGTCCTCCCCTTGCCGTCGCGGGCGGTGACGAAGATCGAGAGCTGCCCGTGCCGCGCTCCCCCCTCGCCCGGGAGGAGGGTGATCCCGGAGAGGGGGACCTCCAGTGTGAGGGGGACGATCACCTGCTTCTTCCCCTCCGGGACGGCCTGGCCCATCCGCAGGCTCACGCCGAGCGGGTTCTCCCCCCCGTCCCGCTGGAGCTGATGGAGGGCGGCGGAGGCCCGGCTGCGCATCCGGTCCTCGGGGGACCGCTCGACGTAGCTCTCGATATGCCGGGCGTGGAGGCCCGGCCGCTTCACCTTCACCTCCACCCGGTGCCGCCGGCCCGGCTGCCCCTTTTCCCGGGTGTAGCCGAGCGCGTAGTAGGAGGAGAGGTCCTCGCCGATCCAGGCCAGCGAGGCGGCGGGGTTGGCTTCGGTGATCTCGCGGGAGCGGTCGATCACCAGGGGAGCCGAAGGGGTGTTGGCGCGGCTGGTGATGTTCGGCGCCGCGGAGTGCCGGGTGCCCAGGGCATAGAAGGCGATCCGCTCGGAGGCCGCCACCTCTTGGAGCCCCTGGACCAGGAAGTAGAAGGGCTGGGGACCCTCGGCGTCCGGTTTGGCGATGCCCCTCCCGAGCTTCGTCTCGAACGCCTCGGCGAGCGACTGCCCCGGACGGAAGGCGATGCTGCCGCTGACGTAGAGCAGCGCCTTGCGTCCCGGCTGGCCGCCGAGGCTGGCGACGAAGCCTTCGAGGGCGGCCAGCGAAGACCTCTGCCGCATCTGGGCCCTCATCTCCCTGCCCTTGTCGTCGAACCTGGCCACCGCCTTTTCCTCTTCGATCATGGCGAGGTCGAGGGCGTTGCTGCCGCCCAGGCTGCCGATCATCTGGGTGCTGAGAGCGGTGAACTGTCTCTCCTGCTGGGTCGCCGGAGAGAGCCGCGGCGTCTCCACGATCTCCCGGAGCGCCGCGGCCAGGGCAGGGCGGCTCGCCGGCAGCTCGCGGACGTTCAGGGTGTCCGCTCCATTGTAGGAGGCCAGCAGCACCTTCTCCTCCGGGCCGGCCCGGGAGACGAGGAAGTCCTCGACGGCCCCGGCGAGCCCCGGCCGGGACTTCTCGGGGAGATCCTCGAGGTCGAAGTAGACGGCGAGCTGCAGCCGCTCCGGCGCCGGTATCTCATCCGCCGGCCGCGCCGGGCCCGCCGTGGCATGGAAGTAGGTGACCTCCACCGGCCGGCCGTCCTCGTAGACCTCGAAGTCGTCGCGGGTGAGGCCGGTCACCCGCTCGCCATCGCGGCCGGTGACGACCACCTCGAGGTTGACGGCGTTGACGTCGATGCTGTCGGCGAAGATCTCGCCCGGGGGTGACTGGGGGGGCGCCGGCTCCTGCGCGGAGGCCGCCAGAGGGTGGATACAGAGGGGGACTGCCAGGAGTGTCAGAGCCAGGGCGCGGGCACGGCGAGCCATTGAACCTCCTCGGCTCTCCTGTGACCACCAATCACTCCTACTCCCAAAGGAGCCGAGGGATCGGAGCCCTCGGACCGAAAGCTACAATGCGCAAATCCTAGCATGGTCCGGGCGGGCACGCGCTCTGCAAAAATATTCGGCATGTCACGACCGCTCGCCGCCGCCGTCCTCGCCCTGCTGCTCGCCGCCGCCGCGGGTTGCCACGCCCAGCCGACGCAGCCTGCCCGGCCCCCGTTCGACTCGGAGATGGTCGCGCTCCCCCTGGGGGAGTCCGAGGTGAGGCTGGCGGTGCACACGGCGGGGCAGGGGCCGTCGTTCCTGGTCCTCCACGACTCGGAGGACACGGCGGCCGAGGTGGGGCTGGAGGCGGTCCGCGCCCGCGGCGGCCGGCTGATCGAGGTGCAGTCGGAGGGACGGCGCCGCGTCCACTTCGAGCACCGGGGGCGGACGTGGTCCTTCGATCCGAACCGCATCTTCACCGATGGCGGGGCTCCGTGGACCCTGCGTGAGCACGGCGGCGAGCCGCCGCCGGAGGTGGTCGCCGAGGTCCGCCGCTTCGCCGAGGCGCTCGTGGGGGTGCACGGCCCCGGCTCGTATCCGGTCCTGATCACCCTGCACAACAACACGGAGGGGGACTACTCCGCCGCCAGCTACCTGCCGGGGGGGAGCCGCGACGGGCACGCCGCCGCCCTCCACCTGCCCGACGGCGCCGACCCCGACGACTTCTTCTTCGTGACCGACCGCGCGATCTACGACGCGCTGGTGCAGGAGGGCTTTCCCGTCGTGCTGCAGGACCCCGAGCGGGTGGAGGACGACGGCTCGCTGTCGGTCTGGGCGGCGCGGCGGGGCATCCCCTACGTCAACGTGGAGGCGCAGCACTGGCACTACGGGCAGCAGAAGCGGATGCTGGAGGCCCTCTCCAGGGTCCTCGATGCCCACGACGCGGTCCGGGACGCCGCGGGCACCCTTACCAGATGAGACACCAAGTGCCCGGGCCTGCCTGTCGTGGGTCCCGGGGAATGAAGGAGATCAGAAGATGAAGAAACTCGCCCTTGCCCTGGTCCTTTGCGCCGGCGCCCTCGCCACCGGCGGTCCCCTGATGGCGCACCACGGCGGCTGCCATCCCAATCCGCGGGCGCTCTGCCCCGACGTCTACGCGCCGGTGACCTGCAGCAACGGGGTCACCTACTCGAACTCGTGCCGGGCCAGCGCGGCCTGCGCCACCGGCTGCGTCGGCGGCGTGTAGGCCCTCACCCCCCGGCCCCCCTCTCCCGCCTCCCCTTCCCCCTCCCCGGGAGAGGGGGAGGCGGGGGTTTTTCACACCGCTCCGCGCTCCACAACTTTCCCGCAAGAGTCCCTCATTTCCCTCTTGACGCGCCCCCGGTCGCGGTATAGTCTCGGGCGGTCGTAAGCCGTACAACCCGAAGGGAGGTGGCAGGGGAGAGAACGAAGCCGCAGCTGTACAGCACAGCCGTACAGGACCGCTGTGCCTCCAAGGTGAGCGCGTGTCTCATCCGAGGCTCCAGGGTCCAAGCGGCCAAGGGAGGGAGTTAGCGCTCGCCTCCCGAGGCCTAGCCGGACAGGAGATAGACCTCATGCCCAGCTTCAGTGATCGTACGCCCTCGCGCGTCGATCTGTCGCGTCCCACCGAATCCACCCGCCGTCATCTCTACGAGCTGGTGGTCCACGTCTACTTCCATCCCACTCCTCTCGAGGTAGAGCAGGCCCGTCAGGACCCCGGCAACCATTGGGTGCCGGACTACGGTCCCGACGAGGCGCGTCTGCACGTCTTCTACGCCTACGGCCGGTGGTTCGCGGCCTGGGAGGCGCTGGAGGAGAGGAAGGAGGCGGCGGCCGAGTCGCTCCCCGCGTGGCGGCGCTGGTCGGTGGTGCGGATCGTCGAGGACGCGGACCCGTCGAGCGGGACGGGCGTCACCTTTCTGGAAGTCTGACGCCACCCGGACGGCGGGCCTCGCGTCGCGGGGCCCGCCCCTCGTTCCCCAGCAATCGAGCCGAGTGCCCCCGTCCCCGTGCCCGCGGAGGCGGGGATCATTCCTCATGGGGCAGCCGCTGCCCGGGTAGGAATGGTCATCATTCCTGTCGGGGCAATCGTTGCCCCACGAGGAATGATGTGCGTTCCTGTCGGGGCGATCGCTGCCCCATGAGGAATGGAGGTCATTCCTGTCGGGGCAGCCGCTGCCCCATGAGGAATGGAGATCATTCCTGTCGGGGCAACGCTTGCCCCATGAGGAATGGAGGGCATTCCTGCCGGGGCAACGGCTGCCCCATGAGAGACGGCCATTTCAGCCGCGAAGCGGCGCAGCAAAACCCCCCTCCTGGCCTCCCCCGCTCCCTGCCGCCCGACCCCCCAGGGGGGGAGGCACCACCGCCCCCTCGTGAGGCAGTCCGTGGGGGTCCGTGATCGTCCGTGTTGGTCCGTGCTCGTCC
>DASPJI010000110.1:0-18677 GCA_035628695.1 Thermoanaerobaculia bacterium
CGACCACCGCCACCGAGTCGCGCACCCCGAACTCCTCGCGAACCTGCCGGTCGTAGACCACGGCGGGGTCCCGGGCCGGCGCCAGCGCGAGGCCGTCGGTGCGCAGCTCGAGCCGCGCGAGGCCGGGAGCGGCGGCGAGGACTGCCAGGAGAACAGCTGCTAGCGTCTGGACGGGACGCCGGATCGCGGCATGGGACAGGGAACGCATGGACGCGGGCACCGGAAAAGAGAGGGGCCCCGGACCGCCGGCAAGGCGATCCAGGGCCCGATAGCCATCCGTGGAATCAGCCCCTCGGGGCCGGGACCGCGGTCATCGTGATAACGCCCTCGGAGCTGCCCTCGAGGCCCTCGAGCTTGCTGCCCCGGGCACCCTTGTACCTGAGCTGGAACTTGACGTTGAAGCTGCTCTCCACCAGCCAGTTGCCGTCCTTCTGGCGATAGAGGGTAGTCTGGCCGGGGCTCTCCAAGCCATTGGCCGTGCCGCCCACCACCTCGAGGTACTCGAAGTCCTTGTGGCCCTTGATCTGACCCTCGACGCGCATCATGTTGGTCTCGAACGACTGCACGGGCTCACCGAGCTTGCGCGGACCGGTGTGGGTCTCGACCTTGGTCGGGATCACCACTTGGGTGCTCCACCCTTTCAGCGGACCGACGCCGGTGATGTCGAAGATCAGGTCGGAGTCGAAGGTCTCGATCTCGCCTTGCAGGATGCCGCCCGGCCCGGTGATGATGTTGCCGAAGAGGCCATGGCTGGCCCTCATCTCGGCCGTGAGCTCGTGGCCGGCCCTGAGCCAGGCGTGGATATCGGCGGGGCTGACATACACGCTGCCGATCGCGGGCAGGGCGGCGGTGCCTCCAATATCCGGAGCGATGAAGGAGTTGGAGACAGGCGCTTCGGGACCGCTGACGGCGGCCTGGGCCGGGACCGCCAGGCAGGCGGCGACGGCGATGACGGCGAGGATGCTACGGGTTTTCCAGGTCTTCATGAAACAAACCCCCACGTTTCGGTGTCTCCCCCCGGAGGCACACGAGTCGATACTCTGACCGCGACACGACGTCACGGCTCACACTCCGCGCAGGCCGCTATCCTGTGGCAACGGACCTGCGCGAATCCCCCTCCTCACCGCGCGGTATCGAGGGCTTCAATGTCTGTGGTGCATGAGCGCTGGAAAAGCGCTCCATGTGTTGCGAAATCGACAGGGGCAGAGGAGGCGCGCCGTTGCGGAGACTAGCCCTCATCCCGATTCGGCGCCTCGGCGAGCAGGCGGGCGATCCAGCGGGTCTGGGGGAACTGGTCGCTGGTGATCATGATCCCCACGGTGAGAGGGACGCCGAGCAGGGCGCCGCCTACACCCCAGATCCAGCCCCAGAACACGATCGAGATGAGGACGACCACCGGTGAGATGGAGAGGTACTTCCCCTCGATGAGCGGGTCCAGGTAGTTGCCCATCACAATCTGGAGGATGGCCATGCCGGCGAGGACCGCCAGCGGTCTGCCCAGACCATCGAACTGGACCAGGGCGAAGAGCGACGGCGGGATGACCGCCACCACCGAGCCGATGCTGGGGATGTAGTTGAGGAGGAACGCGAGGACGCCCCAGACGAACGCGAAGTCCAGGCCGATCACCAGGGCGAAGAGGCCGACGGTGATCCCCTGGAGGATGGCGGCGATGGTGCGCGCCACCAGATAGCGCTGGAACCGTGCGGCGATGGCGCGGCTGGACTCGATGATCCGGGGGCCGCGCTCGGGGTGCCGGAACCCGTGCTCCGTCTTGCGTTTGAACGAGCTCACCTCGGTCAGGCCCAGGATCGCGAGCGCCAGGATCAAAAGGATGAGGCTGACCGACCCGGCGGCGGCCCCGCCGGCGCGCTTGGCCAGATCGCCGGCGACTTGGCCGGAGCCGCCCCCCTGTCCCTGCGATCCCAGGGAGATCCCGTGGGAGCGCGCCCACCCCTCGAGCTGCCCGTACAGCGCCCGCAGCTTCGGCTCGTAGAGTGGGGCCCTCTCGGCCACCAGCGAGCCGCTCCAGTAGAGCGCGCCCACGAAGAGGGCGACGACCAGCAGGAGGACGAGGACGGTCAGGACGAGGCTCGCCCAGCGCGGCAGGTGGCGCTGGAGCCTTTCCTGCAGAGGCCACATCACCGCGATGACGAAGACGGCGAAGGCCAGGGGCATGGTCACCACCTGGCTCCACTTGAGGAAGGCCAGGACCAGGACGGTAGCGATGACCGCCAGCAGGCGCGCCCGGGTCTGCCCGGAGGGATGGGGCGCGCCCCCGAGACGGACGTCGAGGTCCTCTCCCTGTGGTCTTGTCACAGCCTGCTCTCTGGGCACAGACTTCCTGTCCATAACGCCGGGAGGAAGACTGCAACGCTCGTGCCGCGGGGCAGGCGCGGAGCCTGCATTCGAGGGAGAGGAGGGGGGGATTCGATGTCGATCCGAAAAGTACTGCCGGCTATTGTCCTGTGTCTTCTGGGGGGGGGATGCTACCGGCCCCAGCCCACCTCGGTTCCGCTACGGACGCTGCCGGTCGCTTCCGCGCTTCCAGAGGGCGGCGAGCGTTGCCTGGTAGTTCTCCTGCCCGGCCGGGGGGACAAGCCCGAGGACTTCGTCACCAACGACTTCGCCGTCACCCTGCGGCAGGCGGGCTCCACCTGCGAGGTTCTGGCCGTGGATGCCCACCTGGGCTACTACTACGAGGGCATCATCGACACCCGGCTGCGGGAGGACGTCATCGTTCCGGCCCTCGCCCGAGGCATCGAGGAGGTCTGGCTGGTCGGCATCTCCCTGGGCGGGCTCGGCTCGATTCTCTATACCCGGGATCATCCCGGCGAGGTGGCAGGCGTCGTGCTGCTCGCGCCGTTCCTGGGTCCGGACGAGGTGGTGAACGAGGTGGAGGAGGCGGGCGGCCTGAGCCGCTGGACTCCCACGGAGCCGCTGGCGGAGCGCGACCTCCGGCGCCTCTGGCTCTGGCTCAAGAGATACGACGCCGCCGCTCCCCGCCAGCCCCCCATCTATCTCGCCTACGGCCAGGGGGACCGCTTCGCCCGCAAGAACGCCCTGATGGCCGAGGCGCTGCCGGAGGACCACGTCTTCGTCCTGCCTGGCGGGCACACCTGGCGCACCTGGCGGCGCCTCTGGTCCGCCGTCCTCGACGCCGGCGTCGTGCCGGGGAAGACGGCGGGCCGGCTTCGGCGGGCTACTACTGGAAGTAGCCGTTGACGTCCACCAGCAGGTGGACGGTCCCCGGCAGGGTGAAGCCCGCCTGGAAGACGAGCGTGCCGTTGCCGTCCGCCGCCAGGGGCAGGATGGCGTTGTTGGCCCGGATCTGACCGGCCGAGAAGTTGATCAGGCTGGTGGACGGCGCCGTGACGCCCCCCGGATAGGCGCGGACGAAGCCGCCCTGAGTGGGGGAGACCACGGTGACGTTGACCGAAACCGCCCGCGCCCCCGCCGGGATGCCGCAGCGGCCGGCGAAGGGGAACTGGCGGCCGGCGCCGGCGGAGAGCACCGGGCCGCCAAAGGCTCCGGCTGCCTGACGGGTGTCCAGCACCCGGCAGGGGGCGAGGGTGTAGAAGCCCGCGCCGGCGGGCGGCTCCGTCAGCTCCACCACCGCCAGGGTCGCCGAGCGGGATGGCAGGACGAGCCCGAGGGCGCCGCCGGCGAGGGTGGCGGTACCGGCCGCGGCGAGCCGCCCCGCGGCGCCGAACCGGTAGAGGGTCACGGCTCCCGAGAGGCCGCCGGCCACCCGGATATCGGTCTGGTGGCTGGCGGTGTCCTTGTTGAAGAGGAGGAGATAGACGCGCGTGCCGGCGCCGCGGACGGCATAGGCGCCGACGGCGTCCACATTGGAGCTGACCGCCCGCACGCTGTCCCCCTCCACCTTCCCCCCCGCGCCGTCGTAGTCCAGATAGAGCCTGAAGGCGTCCTCCACCGGAGTGTCCGCCGCCGGGGCAACCCAGCGGGTGGCGAGGTCCACCCCTTCGCGGCCGAAGATGGCCAGCGCCTCGGCCTGGGCCAGGGCGCTGGTCACGCCGCCGTCATTGCCCCAGTTGTACTCGGTGATGGCCAGCTTGGCGCCCGGGAGGTAGCTGGCGACCCACTCCTTCATCCGCGGGATCAGGCGGACCGGCTGGCCGATCCACGACTCGTCGATGTAGGAAGGATCGTAGAGCCCCTTGAGGGAGCGCAGCCGCCGCGCCGCCGTCGTGGCCGACTCGTCGCTGGAGAGAGCGATGTTGGTGCCCTGCGGGTAGTAATGGATGTCCAGGTAGTCCACCAGCCGCACCCCGTGGGCGAGCTCGTAGGCCCGCACCTGCTGGAGGTACCAGGGGAGGAACGGGACGTTGCCGTGGGCCGCGGCGTCAGGGCCGGCCGAGCAGCCGTCCGCCGCCGAGAAGAAGTAGGCGCACCACCCCCAGTCCGACGGGCCGAGGATCTGGATCGCCGGATCCTCGGCCTTCATCGCCGCGGCATAGTCCCGGGTCCGCTGCCACATCTCGTCATAGGTCACCGGCGCCGGGTGGACGTCCCGGTGGGTGCTGTTCCAGAGCATGGGCTCGTTGTCCAGGGCGAAGAAGCGGACGCCGCCGTCTCCGGCAGCGCCGGTGCGGGAGGCGATGTGGGCCATCCAGTCGGTGACGAAGCCCGTGCCGATCTCGCGCGAGGTGTCGTGCGGGTCGTTGGCGGTGATCGGGGTGCCGTTCGGGTAGACGCCGTTGCCCGCGTCGGGGTTGCACCAGAAGACGTTCCCGGTCTCGGTGCACTCGGTCTTCTGTTGCGCGCCGTACTTGCCGACCGAGAAGCCCCAGCGGCGGGTGCGGTCGATGGGCGTCCAGCCGATGAGCGGCACGGTGATGATCGGCTCGCCGCCGGTGTTGCGGGTGGCGTCGATGAACAGGTCGGCGGTGGAGCCGTGGGGCAGGGTGGCCGGGTTCGGGGTGTCGCTCTCGATGTTGTAGTAGAACCAGTCGCTCGCCTTGTTCGAGATGTCGTGCTGCCAGGAGTAGCGGGTGACGGCGTTGCCGCCCCAGCGCCGCACCGGCCACTGGAGGTCCGCGGCCTGGGCGTCCGAGCCGAAGTTGACGCCATAGATCAGGGGGCTGATCGGCCGGCGGTCGGCGTCGAGGTCCATGCTGACGGTGATCGCCGCGGGGGGCGGGGGGGGTGTGGACCGCTCGATGAGCTGCACGTCATCGACATAGATCGCCGGCTGGTCCCCCCCGGTGCCGTCCTGCAGCCAGAAGCCGTCGAAGCTGCCGGACGTGACCCCCAGGCTGGCGAAGGGGACGAGCGCCCGCGCCCACTGCCCGGCCGGGATGGCGCCGCCGGTGACGAACCCGGCCAGCGGCGCGTCGTTGCCCACGGGGTCGCCGCCCGAGGTCAGGGCAATCCGCACGTTCTGGCCGCCCGGGGCGCTGCCGTGGACCCACAGCTCGACCGCCTCGTAGGCGCCGGTGTCGATCCCCAGGTCGCGATGGAAGAAGAGCCCGGCCCAGCCGTCCGGCTCGAACGAGATCGCCGCCGTCCCGGTGCGGACCACGGCCGTCTGGGCCATGCTCCGGGTCGCCCAGCTCCAGTCGGAGAACCCGTTCCTGAGTTGGTCGTCGTAGGCCATGAGCGGCGCCGCGGCGGCGGGATGGGCTCCGAGCAGCGCCGGCAGAGAGAGGGTGAGGACGGAGAGACAGCGGCAGGGAAAGGAAAGAGATCTCATGGTCGCCTCCCGAAACGGATTCAATGCATGCTTGTCTATGCGTCGAACTGTAGCACGCCCACTTCGACCGCAAGATCCGGGTGGTCCCGGTCGAGCCCCGCGTCCTACTCTTCCGAAGGATCGTTACGGAAGGGAGGATCTATGACATCGTGGACAACGGCTCTTCGGCAGGATCAGGATAGAGAAATGGAGACGAACGACACGGCTTGGCGGGCCGTCCTGGAGCGCGACGCGGCGGCGGATGGGCGGTTCGTCTATGCCGTCCGCTCGACCGGCGTCTATTGCCGGCCGTCGTGCCCGTCGCGCCGGCCGCGGCGGGAGGGGGTGAGCTTCTTCTCCACCCCCGACGAGGCGGAGCGGTCCGGCTTCCGCGCCTGCCGGCGCTGCCGCCCACGGGCCAGCGGGCCGGTGGGGCCGGCGCGGGCGGTCGAGCGGGCCTGCGCCTGGATCGAGGAGCACCTCGACGAGCCGGTGACTCTCGAAGCCCTCGCTTCGGAAGTGGGGCTCAGCCCCTGGCACCTCCAGCGCACATTCAAGCGGCTCACCGGGGTCTCCCCCAGCGAGTACGCCCGCGCCCGCCGCCTCGAACGGCTCAAGACCCGCCTCCAGGAGGGGGACAGCGTCACCGACGCCACCTACGAGGCCGGCTTCGGCTCCGGCAGCCGCGTCTACGAGCGGTCGGACGCGCACCTGGGGATGACGCCCGCCACCTATCGCAAGGGGGGGCGGGGGATGCGCATCCGCTACTCCGTCGCCTCGTCCCCCCTCGGCCGCCTGCTCGTGGGGATGACCGGCCGTGGCGTCTGCGCCGTCACCCTGGGCGACGACGAGGCGGCGCTCGAAGCGTCCCTTCGGCGCGAGTACCCGCAGGCCGAGATCGAGCGGGCTGATCCCGGGGATGGGGAGCTCGGAGAGCGGATCGCCGCCGTGGTCCGGCATCTGGAAGGGGCGGAGCCGCTCCTTACCCTGCCGCTCGACGTCCAAGCGACCGCGTTCCAGTGGCGGGTGTGGAAGGCGCTCCAGGAGATCCCCTATGGCGAGACCCGGTCCTACGGCGAGGTCGCCGCGGCCCTCGGCCAGCCGCGGGCGGCCCGGGCCGTGGCGCGCGCCTGCGCCAGCAACCGCGTCGCCCTGGTCATCCCTTGCCACCGGGTGGTGCCGGCCGAGGGCGGCACCGGCGGCTACCGCTGGGGGGAGGAGCGCAAGCGCCGGCTCCTCGAGCGGGAGAGCCGGCGGAGCGGGGAGACCGTGTGAGCCGGAGCGTCCCCCTGACCCTGGAGCTGCCGCCCGGCTTCGACCTTGAGTGGGTCTTCGGCTTCCTGGCCGCCCGGGTGGTGCCGTCCCTGGAGAGCCTGGAGGACGGGGTCTACCGGCGGAGCCTGCGCCTGGAGGACGGGCCGCTGGTTCTCACGGCCGAGCGCCTGCACCACCCTGGCGCGGGCGCCCTCCGGGTACGCTCGGACCCGCCGCGTCCCCGGCCCCGGGTGCGCGAGATCGTCACCCGGATGCTCGACCTGGACGCCGACCTCGCGGCGTTCCACGCCCTGGCGGCGGCGGACCCGATCCTGCGCGACCTGGTCCCCCGCTGTCCGGGGCTCCGTCTGCCACAGTACCTCGACTCCTTCGAGGGGACGATGCGGGCGATCCTCGGCCAGCAGGTGAGCCTCGCCGCGGCGAGCACCATGACCGACCGTCTGGTGCGCCGCTTCGGCGAGGTGCTGCCGGCCTCGGAAGGCGGTGCCGGCCTGTTCACCTTTCCCCGCCCCGAGGTCCTGGCGGCGGCGGGCCCGGCGTCCCTCGCCGCGATCGGGCTCACCCGCGCCAAGTCGTCGGCGCTCCACAACCTCGCCGTGGCGGTGGCCGACGGCACGATCGACTGGGAGCATCTGCGCCACGCCCCGGCGGCGGAGGCCGAGGCCGCCCTCTGCGCGCTGCCCGGCATCGGGCCGTGGACCGCCTCCTACGTCCGCATGCGCACCCTCGGCGACCGCGACGCCTTCCCGGCGGCCGACCTGGGAGTGCTCAAGGCGATGGAGCGGCTGGGTCCCGGGGGCCCGGGCGGCAAGCGGCCGGCGCCGCGCGAGGTCCTCGCCCGCGCCGAGTCCTGGCGGCCGTGGCGGGCCTACGCGACCCTCCATCTCTGGACCTCACTCTCCTGAGCCAGTTCTCTCTATAATGATCCCGTAGCTCTGAAGTCTGGCTGTACCTTCTCTGATCAGGGTAGGACCGCGTGGAGGCCATGACCGCGCCCATCGGGCGCAGGAGGGATTCCATGAAGAGGTTCGGTCTGGCTCTGCTCGTCGTTGTTCTCGTCGCCACCGCCACACCGCTGTTCGCCCAGGGGAATCCCGGGGGGACGGCCATCGCCCGGCTCCGCGGGTTCGAGGAGGTGCCGGCGATCTCGACCACCGGCGGCGGCCGCTTCAACGCCACGGTCAACGCGCAGGGCACGATGGTCAACTGGGAGCTGAATTACTTCAACCTGGAAGCGCCGGTCACCCAGGCCCACATCCACTTCGCTCAGCGCGGGGTCAACGGCGGCGTGGTGGTCTTCCTCTGCTCGAACCTGGACAATGCCCCGGTGGGCGTGCCGGGGTGTCCGCCCTCGCCGGGGTTCCTGTCCGGCACGTTCGACGCGGCGGACGTGGTCGCCGGCGCGGCGGCGCAGGGCATCACGCCCGGTGAGCTGCATTCGGTCCTGCGGGCGATGCGCGCCGGCATGACCTACGTGAACGTCCACACCACGCTCTTCCCCGGCGGCGAGATCCGCGGGCAGCTCCTCTTCAATCAGGGGCAAGGGCAGGGACAGGGGGAGTAGTCGCGGGTGGACCGGATGGCCGGCGGGTGGTCCCGCCGGCCTCCCCCCTCACTTGAGCTTCTTCTCGAGCTTCCCTTCGGCCCCGAGGGCCTTCTCGAACCCGCCGTTGGCCAGCCACGCCCGGGCCGCGGTATCCCCCCGCAGGTAGACGTCCCAGAAGGCGGTGGAGCTCATGAGGATGAGGTCGAGGAAGACCGGGTCCTTGTCGCTGGACGCCGTCGGCCTGCGCGCTCCCGAGAAGACCATGTGGTCGCCGCCGTTGAGCACGAGGAGATACTGGTCGACGGCCGAGATGCGGTCGAAGGGGATGCGGCGCTCCGACGCGCGGGTGTCGCCGATCGGGCTGTCGTCGCGGGTGCCGGTCATGTGGAGCACCGGCACCTTGATCCGGGAGTAGGACTTGTCGGCCTGCCACTTGCGGGCGGGAGCCGGCGCGCTCATGGCGAGGACGGCCTTGACCCGGGGATCGGCCAGCGACATCTCGCGGTTCCCACGGACGAACATCTGGCCTGCCACGGCGAGCGCCGTATAGGCGCCGAAGGAGTGGCCGGCGACGCCCAGGTCCTCGAGGTCCAGCCGCCCCTTGTAGGGGGAGGCCTCGCGGTTCAGCGCCTCCAGCCGGTCGATGGTGAAGCGGACGTCCAGCGGGCGGGCGATGGAGTTGGCCGGATCGGAGGAGGCGGCCCGCATGGACTTCAACGGGTGCAGGGTGCCCTGCCAGACCGAGCTGTCGCTCCCCGGGTGCTGGACGTGCACCACCACGTAGCCGTGGCTCGCCCAGTGGCGGCCCAGGTACTCGTAGCCGTCCCGCGAGCCGCCGAGGCCGTGCGAGAAGACGATGACCGGGAACGGCCCGGCGCCCTGGGGGGAGTAGATCTTGACCGGTACCGTCCGGCCGCGCGCCGTGTCGGTCCACTCGAAGAGGGAGGTCTCGACCTGATGGGCGCCGGGGGCCCGCTTGTAGCCCGGGGCGGCCGGCGCCGGGCGGGCCGGCCCTTCCTGCCGGGGCGCGGGGCGCGAAGCCGCCGCGGGGGGCCGGTTGGCCGCGTGCTGGCGGCTGACCGCCGGATACGGCGCCAGCAGCGTCAGAGTCAGGAGTGCCGATACGAGCTTCAAGACGCGGTGCCCCTCAGGGAGGGGAGTATATCGTGCGGGCCCTCACCCCCTGACCCCCTCTCCCGCCTCCCCTCCCCCCTCTCCGGGAGAGGGGGAAGCTGGTTTGAGCGTTCTGTTGGGGTGTGGTGGCGCCCCTCTCCCGGGGAGGGGGAATGGAGTGGCGGGAGAGGGGACGGGGGTGAGGGCCTACCGGAACAGCTCCCCGAGCTGGTCGATGAGGTGCTCGATCTCCTCCGGGCTGTTGTAGTGGGCGAGGGAGATGCGGAGGACGCTGCCGCCGGGGACTCCCAGGTCCTGGAGCAGGCGACGGGAGTGGAAATCGCCGGCCCGGACGCCGATCCGGCGCTCGGCGAGCCGGCGGGCGAGGTCGGCCATATCGCGCCCCTCGACCGCGACGCTGACCGTCGAGACCCGATGAGCCGGGCTCGCGGTGGGCCAGCCGAAGAGGCGGACGTCCCGGCGCTCACCGAGGAAGGCCAGGAGCGGCGCCATGGCGTGCGCCTCGGCGGCGGCGATGGCGGAGAAGGCGGCGTCGAGCCGAGCGCGGGGCGCCGGCTCTCCGGTCTCACCGTCCAGAGCGCGGCGGCCCAGCTCCTCCAGGTACTCGACGATCGCCGGCACGCCGGCCGCCAACTCGTAGCTGAATCCCCCCGGCTGGAGCTTGTAGGGGATCGCGTCCTTCGGCACGTAGACGTGGTTGATGTTCGACAGCTCCAGCAGGTGCTCCCGCTTGCCGTAGAGGAGCCCGAGGCGGGGGCCGAACACCTTGTAGAGGCTCAGGACATAGAAATCGACGTCCCAGGCGCGCACGTCCACCAGCCGGTGCGGGGCATAGGCGACGCCGTCCACGAAGACGCGGGCCCCCCGCGCGTGCGCCCTCTGGACCACCTCTCCGATGGGGCTGATGGCGCCGAGGATGTTCGAGACCTGGGCGATGCAGACCAGCTTCGTGCGGTCGGTGAGCAGGGCGTCGAGGTCGTCGAGGTCCAGCTCGAAAGCCTCCGGGCGGACCTTCCAGGTCTTGACGATGACGCCGCGCTCGGTGGCCACCCGCAGCCACGGGCTGATGTTGGCCTCGTGGTCGAGGTTGGTGACGATGATTTCGTCGCCGTGCAGGAAGCTCTCGGTCATGGCGCGGGCGAGGTTGACCACGAGCTGGGTGGCCGACGGCCCGAGCACGATCTCCCCCGGATCCGCGTTGACCAGCGCCGCCCCGGCCAGCGCCCCCTCCGCCACCCGCTCGCCCGCCAGGCGCGACGCCTCGTAGGGCGCCCCCAGGGAGACGCTGGAGGTCAGCAGGAAGTCGCGGATCCGGTCGGCCGCGCTTCGGAGCACCTGGGAGCCCCCAGCGTTGTCGAGGAACACCCACTCACCCGTGAGGGCGGGGAACTGCGAGCGGACGAATTCGTCCTCCAGCCGGAGGACCCTCTCCCCGGTCCGGGATTCGGCGGTCTGCATGGGCATGGTCTCCATGAGCGGGGTCGAGGCGAAGTGTAGCAGGTCGGGGGAGGCGCTTTTCTCTTGGCGGAGCTTGCAGCGGCGCGCCGGAAGCTCCGCCGGCGGATTGGAAGCTTGCAACGGCGGATCGGAAGCTTGCACCGGCTTGGCGCCGAGCGCCGCGGCGCGTTGGCGGCTGCGCCGGCGCGTTGGCAGGCTGCAACGGCCTGGCGGAGAGTGCAACGGCCTGACGGAGATTGCAATGGCGTGTTGCGGCTCTGCGCCGGCGTCGCGGAGCTTGCAACGGCCCGGGGAGCCCTGCAACAAGGCGTTGTGCCCTTCCCGGCGGAGAGGAAGCTTGCAACGGCTTGGCGAAGGCTGCAACGAGGCGTTGGCGGCTGCGCCGGCGCGTTGCAAGGCTGCGACGGAGCGTTGTCAGCTTCGCCAAGGCGTTGCAAGCTTGCGGCGGCCTGTTGGAGGCTGCGCCGCTTCGCGGCTGACGGAGGCGGGGCGCGGAGATTGCAGCGACGGCCAGTGGGAGGAGGAAGACTTCATGAACGTGCTGCGAGCCCTGGCCGGCGGTTTTGTGGGAGCGGGCGCTCTCACCCTCATCCATGAATCGGCGCGCCGGAAGATCCCGAACGCGCCCCGCGCCGACGTGCTCGGTATGCGGGCCATCGACAAGGTCATGCGCAAGGGGGACTTCCTGCCGCCGCCGGACGACCGGCTCCACCGCTGGGCCCTGGCGGGCGATCTGGTCGGCAACTCGCTCTACTACGGCCTTGTCGGGATAGGGAGCCCGCGCGGGGCGTGGCTCCGGGGCGGTCTCCTCGGTCTCGGTGCCGGCCTCGGCGCCGTGGCCCTGCCCGGACCGCTCGGCCTCGGCAAGGGACCGAGCGGGCGGACCAACGCCACGAAGGCCATGACCATCGCCTGGTACCTGGCCGGCGGGCTCGTCGCCGCGGCCGTGGCGAGCTGGCTGGGACGGCGTCAGGGCTGAACGGGTGCCAGCCGGAGGGCCGGGTCGGAGCCCAGTGCTGCCGGCGGCACCTCCGTCCTCGGATGGACAGCCTCGGCGAGCTGCAGACGGACGGTGAACGTGCTCCCGCGGCCGAGGCCGGGGCTCTCGGCCGCCACCGTGCCGCCGTGCATCTCCACCAGCTTCCTGACCAGCGACAGGCCGATCCCCAGGCCCCCCTGCGCCTTGTCCAGCGTCTCCCGGACCTGGCTGAACATGTCCCAGATGGTGGGGAGCAGCTCGGGAGCGATGCCGACGCCGTTGTCCGCCACCCGGAGGACGGCCTGCCCTCCCTCCCGCGCCGCGGTGAGATAAAGGCGGCCACCCGCGTCGGTGTACTTGGCCGCGTTGGTCAACAGGTTCGAGAGCACCTGGACCAGCCGCGTTCGGTCCCCCTGGACCTCCAGCGGCTCGGCCGGGAGGTTCACCTCCAGCGCGTGCTCCTTCGCGTGGATGGCCGGCCGGCACGCCTCGACGGCCGCGTCCACCACCTCCCGGACCGTCAGCCGCTCCGGCCGCAGGGTGATCTTCCCCCGGCTCACACGCGACAGGTCGAGCAGGTCGTCGACCAGGTGGACCATCAGCCCGAGTTGCCGGTCCATCATGCCGAGCACCTTCGCGGCCTGATCCTGAGAGCAGCCCATGCGCAGGACGGCCAGCCCGTTGCGGAGCGGGGCGAGCGGGTTGCGCAGCTCATGGGAGAGCGTGGCCAGGAACTCGTCCTTGCGGCGGTCCTGCTCCGATAGGGCGTTGGTGAGCGTCTGGAGCTCCTGCTCGCGGGCGGCGAGGGCGGCCTGAGTCCGCTTGAGCTCGGTGATGTCGGCCGAGACTCCGCAGATCGCGTACACCCGGCCGTCCGGGCCGGTCAGCGGGAACTTGCTCGACAGATAGGTCACGGACCGGCCCCGAACCATCGCGGACTCCTCGAACGCGAGCTGCTCGCCGGTCTCCAGCACGCGGCGGTCGTTGGCCTGCACCCTGGCCGCGACCTCGGGGCCGAAGGCCTCCTCGTCGGTGATCCCGGCCGCCTGCTCGGCCGACAGCCCGACGAAATCCAGCCACCCCTGGTTGGTGAGGAAGTATCGGCCCTCCAGGTCTTTGGCGAAGACCAGGGCGGTGGAGCCGTCGATGACCGCCTGGAGGAGGGACCGTGCCCGCTGCAGCTCCTCCTCGGCCCGCTTGCGCTGGGTAACGTCGGTGATGGTGCCGACCATCCGCAGCGGCCGGCCCGCGGCGCCGTACGTCGCGCGGCCCCGGTTCGCCACCCAGAGCACGCCGCCTCCGTGCCGGAGGATGCGGAATTCGCAGTCATAGCGGCCGCGGGACTCGGAGGCTGCCCGGACCGTCCTCTCCACCCGCTCCCGGTCGTCGGGGTGGACGCACTGGAAGAACCCGGCGCCGGTGCCGTCGAACTCCTCTTCGGTCAGCCCGTGGATGCGGTAGCATTCGGGCGACCAGGTGACGGCGTCCGTGCCGAGGTCCCACGTCCACACACCGGTGTCGGACGCCTCCAGCGCCAAGCGCAGCTGTTCCTCGCTCTCACGGAGCCGCTCCGTCGCCGGAGCCGGCAGGTCTGGGGCCGGCGTCAATCAACGCTCCTCGCATGCACGGCAGTAGTTTAGTATCAGTTGGTGATTCCGTGCTGGCAAGGGTAGATGATACGCCGGTTGGGGAGGGTCGGTGGTGGCGGCGATGGCCGGCGGGAGGGCCGAGGCGGGGGCGGCGAGCGCGAGCAGCAGGGCGGCGGCGATCGATTTCGTCATTCAGGGGGCTCCGGAGTCAGGGGGGCCTGATGTTTATACGTTTCAGGAGAGGGGTGCGTTGTGCCGGCTCCGGCGTCCTCGCGATCCTGGCGTCTCGCTCTCGCCCCTCTGCCGCACTAGCTCTTGGGATGTGCTTCAGCAGGGAGCGGTCAGGGACATGAACATCATCGGCATCTCGGCCGGATATCACGAATCGTCATGCTGCCTGCTGCAGGAGGGGCGGCTGGTGGCGGCGGCGTCGGAGGAGCGGTTCACGCGGCTCAAGCACGACCCGGGGGTGCCGCTCCATGCCTTCCGGTTCTGCCTGGAACGTGGCGGCATCGGCCTGACCGACATCGACGCGGTCGCCTACTACGAAATCCCGGCGAAGAAGCTGGCACGGCAGCTCTGGGCCGGACGTGTCAGCCCGGGGCTGCCCTGGCTGGACGCCTTGCGCGCCGAGCGGACGATCCGGGAGAGCCTGGGATGGGAGGGGCCCATCCTCTCGTTCGAGCACCACCACTCGCATGCCGCGAGCGCCTTCTTCTTCTCGGGATACGAGGAGGCGGCCATCCTCACGGTGGACGGGGTGGGCGAGTGGGCCACCACCACCTACGGCCGGGGCGCCGGCGACTCCCTCGACATCTTCGAGGAGGTGCGCTTCCCGCACTCGCTCGGCCTGCTCTACAGCGCCCTGACCAGCTATCTGGGTTTCCGGGTCAACGGCGGCGAGTACAAGGTCATGGGGCTCGCACCCTACGGCGAGCCGCGCCATGTGGACCGGCTGCGCCGGCTCGTCCAGCCGGGGCCGCGCGGACAGTACACCCTCGACCTCCAATATTTCGATTTCATCCGCGGCGAGCGGATGTACTCCCCGGCCCTCTGCGACCTCCTGGGGGCGCCGCCACGGGTGCCCGAGTCGCCGATGGAGCAGTTCCACCAGGACGTCGCGCGCAGCCTTCAGGTGCTGCTCGAGGAGATCCTGCTGGAGAAGGTCCGCTACCTGGCGGGGGAGGTCGGGTCGCCCAACCTCTGCATGGCGGGGGGAGTGGCGCTCAACTGCGTGGCCAACGCCCGGATCCTGCGGGAAGGGCCGTTCGAGCGCCTGTTCGTCCAGCCGGCGGCCGGCGACGCGGGGGGCTCCCTGGGCGCCGCGGCGCTCGCCCACCGCCAGCTCACCGGCCGGCGCCCGGCGGCGGAGCCGATGCGCCACGCCTATCTGGGGCCCTCCTACGAGGCGGAGGAGATCGCCCGGCTGATCGAGGCGGCCGGCATCCAGGCCCTCGATTTCCGCGGGCGCGAAGGGGACCTCCTGCAGGCGTCGGTGGACCGGCTCGCCGCCGGCCGGGTGCTGGGCTGGTTCCAGGGCGCGATGGAGTTCGGCCCGCGGGCGCTGGGGTCGCGCAGCCTCCTCGCCGATCCGCGGGACCCGCAGATGCGCGAGCGCCTCAACCGCCAGGTCAAGAAGCGCGAAGCCTTCCGGCCGTTCGCCCCCATCGTCCGCGAGGAGCGGGCCGCCGCCCATCTCGACCTGGACCACCCGTCGCCCTTCATGCTGGAGACCTGCCAGGTGCGCTCGCCCCTCGCGCTGCCGGCGATCACCCACGTCGACGGCTCGGCCCGGCCGCAGACGGTCGACCGCGAGGTGGCGCCCCGCCTGGCGGCGCTGCTCGACGCCTTCGAAGCACGGACGGGCTGCCCCATCCTGCTCAATACGTCGTTCAACGTCCGCGGCGAGCCCGTCGTCTGCTCGCCGGTGGACGCCCTGATCTGCATGGCGGTCTCGGGGATCGATACGCTGGTCCTGGAGGACTGGATCATCGACCGGGAGAGTCTCCCCGGTCACTGGCCCGAGCTGGTGGACTCCGTCGAGAAGGTCCGGGGCGGAGTGCAGCCCAGGGCGTCGATCAGCGAGATGGTCTACACCTTCATCTGAGGGAGAGAGCGGATGAGCACCGGCGGTGGACACGAAGACGGCGGGGGCCTCCCGGGGATGTGGGACGAGCTGGCGGCGCTGCTCACCGGCGAGCAGGGCCTGAAGACGGCCCGCCTCCTCCAGGCCGCCGGCCTGCTGGGGAGGACCCCCGAGACGCCGGAGCCGGCCGATCGGGCGAGCGCCACGCCGCCGCCCCGGCAGGCGGGCGGCGGCCAGGGCCGGCGGATCTGCCTGATCGGCGAGTCCGCTGCGGCCGGCTTCTTCTATGCCCCCTTCTTTACACCGGCCCTGGCCCTCGGTCAGTTCCTCGCCCCCTTCGGCACCTTCGAGGTGATCGACCTGGCGCGGTCGGGCATGTCGCTCGACGAGGTGGTGGAGACCACGGCCGAGGCCTTGCTGGAGGGGCCGGACCTGCTGGTGGTGTTCGCCGGCAACAACTGGCTCGGCCTGGGACCGCGTCCGGACCAGTACGCCGACGAGAGCCTCGACAGCTTCCAGGAGTACGCGGACGCGGTGGAGAGCCGGGGCACCGGCGGCCTGCGGCTGCTGGCGGACGAACGGATGCGGCAACGGGCGCGCTCCGCCGTCGACCGTCTGGGACGGCTCATCGCCGGCACCGGCATCCCCCTGGTGTTCGTCGTCCCGGCGGCGAACCTGGCCGACTTCGAGAACCTCCACCCGGTGCCCTGGCTCCCCGGCGATGGCGTCGCGCGCTGGTACCGTCTCCAGGGCGACGTGCTGGCGGCGCTGGAGCAGGGGGATACGGCGGCGGCCACCTCTGGGGCGCGGGCGATGATGGAGCTCGACGGCGGCCACTGCGCCACGTCGCACCGTCTCCTCGCCGCGGCCCTGCTGGAAGCGGGAGAGACCGCCGAGGCCCATCGCGCGCTCGCCGCCCACCTGGACACCTCCTGCTGGGACGAGAGGCTCGGCCGGGGCTCCTCGGCTCCGGCGCCGGTGCGGGAGGCACTGCGCGAGGGGTGCGGCGAACACGGCTTCGCCTGCGTCGATCTGACGTCCGCCCTCGCCGAGCTCACCGGCCGTCCCATCTCCGACCGGCGGCTGTTCCTCGACCACTGCCATCACACCGCCGAAGGGATCCGGCTGGCCATGGCCGCGGTGGCCGCGGAGGTGCTGCGCCGCTTCGGGACGCCGGGAGCTCCCGACGCCCGGAAGCTGGCGGCGGCACCGGTGCCCGGCCTGCCGCCGGTCCTCGTCGCTCTGGCGAAGCTCCACGCCGCCCTCTACAACGCCCACATGAACCGTCCGGTGGCCGGCCGGCACGCGCCGCTGACCCAGAGGCTCCTGGACGAGGCGCTGGACGCCGCCCCGGGAGTTCGGGAGGCCATCCTCGACTACATGGCGGCGATGAGCGCACCGGGCCGCGCCTTCCTGACCGCGGCCTGCGCCCATAACGGCGCCTCCCAGTTCCCCCTCCAGCACCTGGCTTGGCTCCCTTCGGACCTGGGCATCGACGCCCTGGAGCCCATGGCCATGGCCCTGCGGCGGCGGGGTGTCCTGTCCACGCCGGCGGCGGAGGAGCTCGCCCGCCTGCTCCTCCAGCACCACCCGCCCGGCCGGCGGGTCGACATCTCGGCGCCGCGCTACCGCGAGCGCGATCCCGGAGCCACGGACACCTATGCCCTGCGCCAGCAGCCGCCCACGATCTTCAAGGCGCTGTGGCCCACCTCGACCTTCTATCTGGTGGCCGACGGCGAGCGGGACCTCCTCCTGGAGCTGACTGTGCGCCTGCCCGCCATGGCGGGGTCCTCGGGGGTGGTGGCCGTCGAGATCGACGGCGAGAGGGTCGGAGAGGTCCCGGCCTCGGCGACGTGGAGCCGTGCCCTGCTGCCGGTCGACCGCGGGGCCCTGAACCGCGGCCTGAACCGGGTGAGCCTGACCTGGCCCCTGCCGGGAGCCGTCGGTGACCAGGCCCTCGCCACCGCCGTCGAGCGCCTGCGCGGGGGGCTCCCCGCCGATATCTACCCCGTCTTCGGAGAGGTGTTCTCCCTCTACGCCGGTCCCCGGACCTGAGGCCTCCCCCCCTCGGAGGCGTCTGCTAGACTCTGCCCCCTGCGCTTCGCGGCATCGCCTCTCGGCATCGCCCCCGCGAGGCGCTCTTCCCCCGCAGGAGATCCGAGAGATGGAGTTTCAAGGTACCGACAAGTACTACCTCGACCCCGAGCTGGGCGCCATCGTCAACATGGCGCTGGCGATGGAGAAGCCGCTGCTCCTCACCGGCGAGGCGGGCACGGGCAAGACCCAGCTCGCGTTCGAGATCAGCCGCTCCCTGGGCATGCCCATCGAGGTCCTGCGCTGCAAGTCCACGATCAAGGGGGAGGAGGCCTGCTACGTCCAGGACACGGTGCTGCGCCTGAACGACGCCCGCTTCGGCACCGCCGAGACCGGCCGCGACGTCAACCAGTTCTTCGACTACGTGATCTGGGGGCCGATCGGCCGCGCCTTCCGCAGCCCCCGGCGCGTCGTCCTCCTGCTCGACGAGATCGACAAGACCGAGTCCGATGTCCAGGACAACCTGCTCGACGTGCTGGAGGACTCCCAGTTCACCATCCGCGAGGTGAACCAGATCATCCAGGCGGACATCAAGCCGTTCATCGTCCTGACTTCGAACGCCAAGCGCGAGCTGTCCGACCCCTTCCTGCGGCGCTGCTTCTGCCATCACATCGCCTTCCCCGACCCGGCGCAGATGCGGGAGATCGTCAAGCTCCACTTCCCGGACATCGACAAGGGGCTGCTCGACTCGGCGCTCGGCATCTTCTACGACCTGCGCCAGCGCGGCTACGAGAAGCCGCCGGCGACCAGCGAGCTGCTCAACTGGCTCGGCGCGCTCCAGCACGCCCGGGTGACGCCGGACCGGCTGAACATCCCGTTCGTC
>DASPJI010000111.1:0-3066 GCA_035628695.1 Thermoanaerobaculia bacterium
CCGCGTCCGCATCTGGCCGAGCTGCTCGCGCAGCAACCGGCCCAGGCCCTTGGCGTCCCGGGCGCGGATCTTCACCAGGAAGCAGTCCTCGCCCGCGATGTGATGGACCTCCTGCACCTCCGGGATGGCGGACAGGCGCTCGGCGGTCTTGAGCTCCCCCGCAAAGTCGTTGGTGGCGACGAAGACGAACGCCAGCAGGTGGTATCCCAGGGCCTCCGGCGAGACGCGCGTCTCGTAGCCCTGGATCACCCCGCTCGCCTCCATCCGGCGGATCCGCTCCAGGATCGCCGACGGCGCCATCCCCACCTGCCGGGCAATCTCGGCGTTGGAGATGCGGGCGTTTCCCTGAAGGATCGTCAGGATTTCACGGTCTTTGGCGTCGATCATTCTCTTCGCGCCTCCCAGGAGGGATGATACTCCTCCTGGATGGGGTGTCAAGAAGGATCGTCGGTATAGTTCACAGAAAGACGGGGGATCGTTCTCTCCGGCATCTTTCCTGGAGAACAATCGTTGGCGCGGGCGGCCGTTCCGGCCTACATCGGGATCCGGCTCTCAGCCTCGGCGGCGAAGGGGTCGTCGGCGAGGCCGCGGCGGTGGCGCAGGAGGGCGGCGTGGGCGATCATGGCGGCGTTGTCGCCGGCGAAGGCCATGGGGACCAGGCGCAGGGGGATGCCGCGGGCCTCGGCCCAGGCGGGGAGCTCGCGGCGCAGCAGCCGGTTGGCCGCGACGCCGCCTGAGACCGCCAGCAGCTCCAGCGGCCGCTCCCGGTGCAGGCGCTCCAGGCGGTCGAGCACCTGGGCGACGGTGGCGGCGCGGAAGCCGGCCACGAGGTCCAGGATGGAGGCGGAGGGCTCCTGGCGCGACAGGTCGACCGGTCCGGACACGGCCTCGATCCTCTCGATCGCCTGCAGGGCCTGGCTCTTGAGGCCCGAATAGGAGAAGTCGAGGCTGTCGCCGCAGGAGGGGGTGGGGAAGCGGTGCCTCGACGCGTCCCCCCTCTCGGCCAGCTCGTCCACCTTGGGGCCCTGGGGGTAGGGGAGCCCCAGGCGCTTGCCCACCTTGTCGAAGACCTCGCCCATGGCGTCGTCGCGGGTCTCGGCGAGGGTCGAGACCGCGCCGTCCTCCCCCTCTCCGACGGCGAAGAGCGAGCTGTGGCCGCCGGAGAGCACCAGGCCGGTGAAGCGGGCGGGGGGCGGGCCGGCCGGGCCGCCGGCGGCGTCGAGGAAGGGGGAGTAGAGGTGCCCTTCCAGGTGATGGACGGCGTGGAACGGCCGCTCCAGGCCGAAGGCGATCGCCTTGCCGAGGGAGAGGCCGACGAGGAGCGCCCCCACCAGGCCGGGGCCGCGGGTGGCCGCCACCACGTCGATGTCCGCCAGCGGGAGACCGGCGCGCTCCAGCGCCTCGCGGCTCACCAGCGGCCAGTTCGCCAGGTGCTCGCGCGAGGCGATCTCCGGCACCACGCCGCCGTACGGCCGGTGGGCGGCGAGCTGGCTCGACACGACCGAGGCGAGCACCCGGCCGTCGCCGTCGAGGACGGCGCAGGCGGTGTCGTCGCAGGAGGTCTCGATGCCCAAGACGAGGGGAACGACGAGGGGCGGCGCGCTCACGCGGGGAGTCTAGCGGATGCCCCCTGAAGAAGGAAAAACCCTGCCGCGGCAGGGTTTTCACCTCACGTTCGATGCGTGCGGGGGAGAGGCGGGTTAGGCGCCGCCGCCGGCCGGAGCGTCGCCGCTGCCGGCGTCCTCGGCCTTCGGGATGTTGATCGGCTCGTAGACCGGGATCTCGAACGCCAGCGTGTTGTGGCAGTAATCCTTCCACTCGTCGGTGACGTTGTCGAAGATGATGTTCTCGTCCTTGAAGATTCCGTCGGTGACGACGTAGTTCTCCTGGAGGTACAGAATGGAGTCGTCGTTGAGCTCGCGCTCGACCTCGACCTCCTTGCCGTTGACCTCTTTCTTCTCCTTGCGCACGTTGGCCGCGTTCTCGGTCCAGCTCGGGTACTCCCGGAACTGCTTCGCGAGGTACGCCTTGCAGTACTTGCCCATCTCCGCCATTGTCGGTCCTCCTACCCTGAGGGTGGTGTTTCAGATCTCGGTTTCAGATCTCATTTGTGCATCGCGCCGGCGCCCGGCCTGCGGCGGCCGGCTCGTGTGGAACTGTAGCCCAGTCCGGTGGGAAGCCCTACTGATCCCGGGGTATTATCCGCGACGCGGAGTCCGGACGGAAGCTGGGCGCGTTCCTCTGCTACCAGTGCGCCCAATCCCGAAAGCGTGACACCGCTGCTAGACTGAGCGGCTCCGGTCCGCTCCTCCCGGAGAGAGAACCTGTCCATGCCCCTGCGTTTCGGCATCAACGGCCTCGGCCGCATCGGCCGCGCCCTGCTGCGGATCGCCGCGTCGCGCCCCGGCCTCGAGCCGGTGGCGGTCAACGACGTGGTGCCCGCCCACGTCCTCGCCCGACTGCTCGCGCGCGACACGGTCCACGGCCCCTTCCCCGGCGGTGTCGGCAACGTTGCCGCGGTCGAGGGGCGGCTGGTGATCGGCGGCCGCGAGCTGCCGGTGTTCCAGGAGCCGGACCCGGCGCGGGTGGGGTGGGGCGGCGCCGGGGCCGAGGTGGTGGTGGAGTCCACCGGCCGCTTCACCCGGCGGGAGCTGGCGGCGGCCCACCTGCGGGACGGCGTGCGCACGGTCGTGGTCTCGGCCAACGGCGAGGGGATGGACGCCACGGTCTGCCTCGGGGTCAATCTTGGGGGTGGCGAGAGGGACTTCGACCCGGCCCGCCACGCGGTCATCAGCAACGCCTCCTGTACCACCAACTGCCTCGCCCTGGTGGCAAAGGTGTTGCACGACAGCTTCGGGGTCCGCCGGGCGCTGATGAGCACGGTCCACAGCTACACGGAGAACCAGCGCCTGCTCGACCTGCCGCACCCGGACCCCCGGCGGTCGCGGGCCGCGGCGCTCAACATGATCCCGACGTCCACCACGGCGGCCCACAGCCTGGGCCAGGTGCTCCCGGCGCTCGCCGGCCGCGTCGACGGCTACGCGGTGCGGGTGCCGACGCCCGCCG
>DASPJI010000112.1:0-12802 GCA_035628695.1 Thermoanaerobaculia bacterium
CCTCGTATGCCTCGCCGATGAAGATCCTGGAGTACATGGCCGCCGGCCGCGCCATCGTCGCGCCGGGGGCCGCCAACGTCCGCGAGCTGCTTACCGACGGGGAGACCGCGCTGCTCTGCCCGGGCGGCGAGAACCCCACGACGGAGGACCTGGCGGCCGGCGTCCTCGCCCTCGCCCGCGATCCGGAGCTCCGGGCGCGTCTGGGCGCGGCGGCACGGCGGCGCATCTTCGAGCGCGGCTACCTGTGGGAGGAGAACGCCCGCCGCGTCGAGGAGCTGGTCACGGGATTGCAAGCAGAGCCCAGTGTCGCAGTGGCTGTGAGTGAACGGGAGGCTCGATCGTGCTGAACGCTTTTTCAGTCGACGTCGAAGATTACTTCCAGGTCGGCGCGTTCGAAAGGCATGTTCCACGGCAGGACTGGAACCGGCTGGAGCCGCGGGTGGAACGCAACACCCGGCGGTTGCTGGACCTTTGTAACGAGCATGGGGTCAAGGGCACTTTTTTCGTCCTCGGCTGGGTGGCGGAGCGCTGGCCCGGCCTGGTGCGCGACATTCGCGATGCCGGCCACGAGCTGGGGACCCACGGTCAGGACCATCGGCGGGTGACGACCCTCACCCCGCCGCAGTTCAGGGAGGACGTGCGGCGCTCCAAGGGGCTCATCGAGGACGCCGCGGGCACCGAGGTCATCGGCTACCGCGCGCCGAACTACTCGATCGTTCGGGAGACCATGTGGGCGATGGACGTGCTGATGGAGGAGGGCTTCCGCTACGACTCCAGCATCTTCCCCATCCGTCACGACCGCTACGGCATCCCGGACTTCCCGCGCTTCCCCCGGCCGGTGCGCGGCAGCAACGGCTCATCGCTGCACGAGGTGCCGATCTCGACGGTGCGCCTCGCCGGAATGAACCTGCCGTTCGTCGGCGGCGGCTACCTGCGCCAGTTCCCCATGTCCTTCATCCGCTGGGGGATGCGGCGCCTCAACCGGATCGAGCGGCGCCCGGCGGTCCTCTACATCCATCCCTGGGAGCTCGACCCGGAGCAGCCGCGTTTCCGGGTGCCGTTCCTGACCGGCGTCCGTCACTATCGCAACCTCCATCTCACCGAGTCGCGGCTCGCCGAGCTGTTCGGCGCCTACCGCTTCACCACGATCCGCGAGGTGCTGGGACTATGAGCGTCGAGCCGTTGCTCCTGAACAATCCGTTGGACAACACCCTCGACCCGGCGCTGAGCGGTCCCGCGGGTGCCGCGACTTTCGAGACCGTGGCGCCGCGGACGGATGTCCTGACGGTGGAGACTCTGAGGCCCGAGCTGGAGGCGCGCTGGGACCGCTACGTGCGCGAGTCGCCGCAGGCCACCTTCTTCCATCAGCTCGGCTGGCGCTGGCTGGTGGAGCGGGTCTTCGGCCACCGCGCCCACTACCTGCTGGCGCGGCGGGGCGAGCGCATCGCCGGCGTCCTCCCCATGTTCGAGATGAAGAGCCTGCTCTTCGGCCACGCACTGGTGTCGCTGCCGTTCGCCATCGGCGGCGGCATCGCCGCGGACGACGCGGAGGCGACCGCCTCCCTGCTCGCGCAGGCGAAGAGCCTGGCCGACCAGCGCCGCGTCGACTACCTGGAGCTGCGCTCCGAGAACGCCGCCGCCGCCGACCTCGTCACGAAGGACCTCTACGTCACCTTCCGGGCCGACCTGACCGAGGGCGAGGACGCGCTGCTCAAGCGCATGGAACGCAAGCGGCGCCAGATGATGAGCTACGTGTCGAAGGCGGGCTTCTCGCACCGCGTCGCCGGCATTGAGGAGCTGCCGCTCTTCTACCGGATGTTCTGCGACAGCATGCGGTACCACGGCACACCGGTCTACCCGCGTCTCTTCCTGCACGAGATCCTCGACCGCTTCCCGGCGCAGACCAACCTGTTCTTCGTCCACGAGGGGGGCCGGCCGGTGGCGGGGGTGCTGAACCTGCTCTTCGGCGACGTGCTGATGCCGTTCTACGCCGGCGCGGACCGTTCCCACCGGCCGCGCGGCGTCGACGACTACCTCTACCTGGCGATCATGCGCTGGGGCCGGGAAAACGGCTACCGCGTCTTCGATTTCGGCCGCAGCAAGCGCGGCACCGGCGCCTACAAGTTCAAGCAGCGTTGGGGCATGGAGGAGGTGCCGCTCGCCTACCAGTACCACCTGGTGCGGGCGCGGGAGCTGCCCAACGTCAGCCCGGCGAATCCCAAGTACCAGGCCGTGATCCGCCTCTGGCAGAAGCTGCCCCTGCCGGTGACCCGGCTCCTCGGACCGATGATCGTCAAACGGGTACCCTAGCCATGAGCGCCGGCCCCCACCCGGACGTCTCGATCGTCATCCCCCTCTACAACGAGGAGGAGAGCGTCGACGCCCTGCACCGCGAGGTCAAGGCCGCGGCCGACGCCCTGGAGCGGGACTACGAGATCATCCTGGTGGACGACGGCAGCCGCGACGGCACGGCGGAGAAGCTGCGCGCCGTCTGTGCCCGCGACCCGCGGGTGAAGGTGGTGCGCTTTCGCCGCAACTATGGGCAGACCGCCGCCATCCAGGCCGGCTTCGATCACGCCCGCGGCCGCGTCGTCATCACCCTCGACGGTGACCTGCAGAACGACCCGGCCGACTTCGGGCTGCTCCTCGCCCACATCGACGAGGGCTATGACGTGGTCTCCGGCTGGCGGCGCGACCGCAAGGACAAGATGATCACGCGCCGGCTGCCGTCGATGGCCGCCAACTGGCTGATCGGCAAGCTCACCGGCATGCGCATCCACGACAACGGCTGCACCCTCAAGGCCTACCGTGGCGAGGTGGTGAAGCGGGCTCGCCTCTACGCCGAGATGCACCGTTTCCTGGCGCCGATGATGACCCTGTCGGGCTGCCGCTTCAAGGAGGTGGTGGTCAACCACCGGGCGCGGCAGTTCGGCCGCAGCAAGTACGGCATCTCGCGCATCTGGAAGGTTTTCCTCGATCTGCTGACGATCAAGATGCTGCTCGGGTTCACCACCCGGCCGGCTCTCTGGTTCGGCCTCTTGAGCCTGCCGTTCCTGGTGGGCACGCTGCTCGCATTGATCATCAGCGTGTACATCCACGTCACGCTGTTGCCGGGGATGGATTATCCGATCATCTTTCCATCGGTGACGATCCTGTTCGCGGTCGCGTTCGTCCATCTGATCCTGCTCGGGGTCTTCTCGGAGCTGGTGGTCAAGGTGGGCGACTTCAAGGAGAGCGAGGCCGTCCTTTCGGCCCTCGACTCAGGAAGGCAGGCAGTATGAGAAGAGCCCGGTTGCACGGCGATCCGGATGTTTCCGTCGTGGTGCCGGTGGTGGAGCGCTACGGCGACCTCAGGCGTTTGCACGACGAGTTCGTGCGGGAGATCGAGGCGCTGGGCAAGAGCGCGGAGTTCATCTTCGTGCTCGACGAGCGCCTGCGCGGTGCGTTGCCGGCGCTACGGGCGCTGCAGCAGGAGGCGCCCGACGAGGTGGTGATCGTGCTGCTCGGCGGCAGCTTCGGCGAGGCGGCGGCGCTCACCCTCGGGCTCGAGCGGGCGCGGGGCGAGGTGGTGGTGACCCTGGCCGCCTACTTCCAGGTGGAGGCGCGGGGCATCGCCACCGCCTTCGCCGCCCTCGAGGAGGGGGCCGACATGGTGGTCGGCCGCCGCTTCCCACGCACCGACTCGGGCTTCAACCGCCTGCAGTCGCGGCTCTTCCATGGCATCCTGCGGGGGCTCACCGGCAGCCGCTTCCACGACATCAGCTGCGGTTTCAAGGTGATGCGGCGGCGGGTGTCGCGCGAGCTCAACCTCTACGGCGGCCTCCACCGCTTCATCCCGGTCCTGGCGCTCAACCGCGGCTTCACGGTGCGCGAGGTGGACATCCCGCAGCACCCCGAGGACCGCCGCACCCGCTATCACGGCACCGGCGCCTACCTGGGACGGCTGCTGGACATCCTGACCGTCTTCTTCCTTACCAAGTTTACCCGCATGCCGTTGCGCTTCTTCGGCCTGATGGGGGCCGGGCTCTTCGCCCTCGGCTTCGGCGTGTCGCTGCTGGCCGCGGTGCAGAAGATCTTCTTCGACCACGGCATCTCCGACCGGGCGGTGCTGCTGCTGGGCGTGCTGCTCATGGTGCTGGGGGTGCAGACGCTGTCGCTGGGTCTGATCGGCGAGATCATCATCTTCACCCATGCCCGCAACGTGCGCGACTACCAGGTGGCCGAGGTGATCCGCAACCCCGTCCCCAGAGAGACGGCGAGAGAGGTGGCCAGGGAGACGGCGCGGGAGGCGCCGCGGGACCGGCCGCGCGAGGCGCCGGCGGCCGGCGCCCTTCAGGCGTCCTGAGCGAGGAGGAAGATCCGGATGTGCGGCATCTGCGGTGAGTGGAACCTCCACGGCGCCGACCGGCAGGCCCTGGAGCGGATGAACGACGCGCTGATCCACCGCGGCCCCGACGACCAGGGGGAGGTGGTCCTCGGCGAGACGGGGCTCGCCATGCGGCGCCTCTCGATCATCGACATCGCCCGGGGCCACCAGCCCATCGCCAACGAGGACTCCACCGTCTGGGTGGTCTTCAACGGCGAGATCTACAACCACCGCGAGCTGCGGCGCGACCTCACCGCCCGCGGCCATTGCTTCCGCACCGACAGCGACACCGAGGTGCTCGTCCACCTCTACGAGGAGCGGGGCGAGCGCGCCGTCGACGAGCTGCGCGGGATGTTCGCCTTCGCCCTCTGGGACACGCGGCGGCGGCGGCTGCTCCTCGCCCGCGACCGCTTCGGGCAGAAGCCGCTCTTCTATCAGTTCGACGGCCGGCGGCTGCTCTTCGCGTCGGAGATCAAGGCGATCCTCCGCGCCACGGGCCAGACGCCGGAGGTGGACCTGCGGTCGCTCGACGAATACCTGACGCTGCGCTTCATCCCCAGCCCGCGGACGCTGTTCACCGGCATCCGCAAGCTCGCTCCGGCCCACCTGCTGATCCTCGACGCCGAAGGGGTGCACGAGCGGGAGGCCGGAGATGTTCGGGAGGGGGGGCCGCAACCGGCGCCGAAGATCCAGGTCCGCCGCTACTGGCGCCTCTCCTACCTGCCCAAGCGCCGCGCCTCCGAGGACGAGATCGTCGACGAGGCGCGCCACCGCATCCGCGAGGCGGTGGAGTCGCACCTCATCTCCGACGTGCCGGTGGGGGCGTTCCTGTCCGGCGGCATGGATTCCAGCCTGGTGGTGGCGATGATGTCCGAGCTGCTCGGCGAGCCGGTGCGGACCTTCGCCATCGGCGTCGAAGACCAGGGCTTCAACGAGCTCCCGTTCGCCCGCGTCGTGGCCGGCCACTGCCGGACCGATCACCACGAGGAGGTGGTGTCGCCCGACATGGTGCGGCTCCTGCCGCGCATGGTCTATCACCTGGACGAGCCGTCCGATCCCATCGCCGCCTGCATGTATCACTCGGCGGCGCTGGCGGCGCGCCACGTCAAGGTGGTGCTCACCGGCGACGGCGGCGACGAGATCTTCGCCGGCTACGACCGCTACTTCGGCTTCCGCTGGACCGGCCTCTACGGTGCGCTGCCCGCGCCGGTGCGGCGCTATCTGCTGGGGCCGGCGCTCTATGCCATGCCGGACAAGGCGGGCTACAAGAACCTGACGCAGAAGGCGCGCTGGGTGCACGAGCTGTCGTTCCACGAAGGGGGCCGGCGCTACGCCCAGGCCACCGCCTTCTTCCGCTTCGGCCAGGAAGGCAAGGGGGGCATCTACACGCCGGAGGTGGTGGCGGAGCTCGCGGGGCTGGACCCGATGGAGTCGGTGATCCGCGGCTTCGACGACGCCGAGGCCTCCGACGATCTCGACCGCATGCTCTCCGCCGACATCGCCACCCGCATGCCCGAGCACTCTCTGGTGCTCACCGACCGCATGACCATGGCGCAGAGCCTCGAAGGGCGCTCGCCGCTGCTCGATCACCGGCTGGCGGAGTTCGTGGCGACCCTGCCGGCGAACATGAAGCTGCGTGGCCGGACCCTCAAATATCTGATGCGGCGGGTGGCGGCCTCCTATTTGCCGGAGACGATCCTCAAGCGGCCGAAGCAGGGCTTCATGTTCCCGCTCGCCGCGTGGATCAAGGGCCCGCTGCTGCCGGTGCTGCGCCGGCTCATCGCCGAGGGGGCAGTGATCGAGGCCGGCATCTTCCGTCGCGAGGCTCTGGAGCGGCTTCTGGCCGAGCACCTGGCCAACCGCGCCGACCACCACGTGCGGCTCTGGCTGGTGCTGAACGTCGAGGTCTGGTACCGCCTGTTCGTGCGCGGCGAGCCCCTGGAAGAGCTGACGGGACTGCTCCGCGAGGCGGCCTAGAGGTCCCGCATGGACGTGACGCAGGCGGGTGAGCAGAAGCACCGCTCCCGGTTCTGGCCGGTCATGCGCGTGGCCGTCTCCGCCGCCCTGGTCGCCTGGGTGCTCCACCGCGCCCGCTGGGCCGAGGTGGCGGAGGCCTTCCGTGCCGCGGACCTCTGGCCGGTGCTCCTGGCGCTGGCGCTCAACCCCATCGGCTACTGGGCCAGCGTCAGCCGCTGGCGCCTGCTGCTGCGCACCCAGGGGGTGGACATCCCGTTCGGCTTCCTCGTCCGCTCCTTCCTGGTGGGGGTCTTCTTCAACAACCTGCTGCCCTCGACCGTCGGCGGCGACGCCATGCGCGCCTGGGAGTCCTCGCGGGCGGGGGCGGGGCGTTCGACGGCGGTGGCGGTGGTGCTGGTGGACCGCTTCCTCGGCCTGCTGACGCTGATGCTCCTGGCGGGCGCCGGAGTCCTGCTGTCGCCGCGGCTGACGGAGCGGGTGCCGTCCCTCTACGCCTGGGTCCTGGCGGGCGCGCTGGGGATGGCCTTCATCGCCTGGCTGCTCTTCGGCAGGTCGGCGCGGGCGGAGTCCCTGCTGGCGTGGGGGCTGGGGCGGTTCCCGGAGCGCTGGCGCCCGAAGCTCGACGGCGCGGCGCGGGCACTCCTGGGGTTCCGCGGCCGGTGGCCGGTGCTGGGCAAGGCGCTGGCTTACTCGCTGGTCCTCCAGGTGGCGGTGGTGGCGAACGGCTGGCTGCTCGCCAAGGCGCTGCACGTGCCGATCCCGCTGCCGTACTTCTTTCTCATCGTGCCGCTGGCGGTCTTCGTGATGATGATCCCGGTGTCGATCAACGCCATCGGCGTGCGGGAGAACGTCTGGGCCTTCTTCTTCACCGCCTTCGGCGTCGCCAACGCGGCGGCGGCGGGTGTGGCCGTGGCCTGGCTCGACTACAGCCTGGTGCTGCTCCAGGCCCTGGTGGGCGGCGTGCTCTGGATGGCGGGCCGGCGGGCGCGGCGAGAGCCGGTGGGAGAGCCGGTGGCGGAAAGACCGCTCGAAGCCGGAGGGGCCGTCCGATGAGGATCCTGCTCCTCGCCCCGCATCCGTTCTTCCAGCAGCGCGGCACGCCCATCGCCGAGCGCATGCTCCTCGAGGTGCTCGCCGCCAACGGCCACGAGATCGACGTGCTGACCTTCGCGGAAGGGGAGGACGTCCAGATCCCCGGCTGCCGCTTTCTCCGCATCCCGCGCTTGCCCGGCACCTCGGGTATCCGCCCAGGCTTCTCGTGGAAGAAGCTGGCCAACGACGCGGTGATGCTGGTCGAGTCGCTGAGGCTCATCCGCCGCCACCGCTACAACCTGGTGCACGCGGTGGAGGAGTCGGCCTTCATGGCGCTGGTGGGCAAGTGGCTGTTCCGCGTCCCCTATGTCTACGACATGGATTCAGGGCTCGCGCAGCAGATGATCGACAAGTTCCGGCCGCTCGGCCGGGTGCGCCCCCTGCTCGAGGTGTTCGAGCGCTCGGCGGCCCGGGGGAGCGCCGGCGTCCTGGCGGTCTGCCGGTCGCTGGAGGAGCAGGCCCGGGCCTGGAACCCCGGCGGGCTGGTGCAACGCATCGAAGACGTGACGCTGCTCGAGGGGAACGGCAAGGTGCTCCACCTGGGGACCGACCTCCAGATCCCCCTAGGGCTCGATGGCGTGCGCCCGCCGGTGGTCATGTACGTGGGCAACCTGGAGCCCTATCAGGGGATCGACCTGCTGATCGAGGCGTTCCGGCAGGCGTTGCGGCGGGCGCCGCGGGCGCTGTTGGTGCTGGTCGGCGGCGCCGCCGGGGACATCGAGCGCTACCGCGAGCGGGCCGAGCGGCTGGGCATCACGGCGAGCGTCCACTTTGCCGGGCCGCGGCCGGTGGAGCGGCTCGGCTCCTACCTGCGGCAGGCGACGGTCCTGGTCTCCCCCCGCATCCACGGGACCAACACGCCGATGAAGGTCTACTCGTACCTGGATTCGGGCCGGCCGCTGCTGGCGACGCGCCTGCCCACCCACACCCAGGTGTTGACCGACGACGTGGCGCTGCTGGTGGAGCCGGAGCCCGAGGCGATGAGCGTGGGCCTCGTCTCGCTCCTCGAGGACGAGGTCCTGCGCGAGCGTCTGGCCGACAACGCCCGCGAGCTCGCCCAGCGCGAGTTCACGCCGCAGGCGTTCGAGCGTAAGCTGCTAAACTTCTATGATGCCGTCACAGAAAAGACCGGAGGGACCTGGATCCATGGTGGAGAGACCGCGCGACTCGAAGCTGGACGTCAAAGCCGTCGCTGAGACGCTGCGCAGGGCAGAGGGTGCCGCCGGCCTGGCCGGGGCGCTGGCGGAGGTGGACCTGGACCGGCTCTCGGCCCATGACTACAGCGTGCTCTCGCGGGCGCTCCAGGGCGGGCTCCAGGAGGGCGGAGCACCGGACGTGAAGATCGCCTACCTGTCCAACTTCACCGTCGACCTGCTGCCGCGCTACGTGGACGTCTGCTTCGCGCGCGAAGGGCTGCGGACGGCGAGCTACGTCGGCGGCTTCGACCAGTACGTCCAGGAGGTGCTGGACGAGGGCTCGGGCCTGGCGCGGTTCCAGCCGGACCTGGTGTTCCTGACCCTGTCGCTGCGGTTGCTGCGCCCGGCGCCGTGGGCGAGCTTCTCGTCCCTGAACGCGGACGAGCGCCGCGGCCTGGTGCTGGAGGTGCTGGACCACCTTGAGTCGTGGGCGTCGGCGGCGGTGGAGCGGCTGCCCGGCACGGTGCTCATCGCCAACTTCCCGGCGCCTGCCTGTCCGGGGGCCGGGGTCGCGGACCTCAAGTCGGAGTATGGCGAAGCCGAGCTCTTCCTCGAGCTCAACCTGGAGTTGGTGCGCCGGTTCAAGGGGAAGCCACGGGTGCAGGTCTTCGATCTGGAGCGCCTCGCCTCCTGCTTCGGCAAGGACCGGGTGCTCGACCGCAAGATGTACTACCTGGCGAAGATGGAGTGGAGCTCGGCCTTCCTGCCGGCGGTGGCGGGGGAGCTGGCGCGCCACGCCCGGGCGTTCCAGGGGCGGGCCCGCAAGTGCGTGGTGCTCGACCTCGACAACACCCTCTGGGGCGGAGTGGTGGGGGAGGAGGGGCCGGCGGGGGTCAAGATCGGCCCGGGCGATCCCGAGGGGGAGGCCTACCTCGATTTCCATCACCGCCTCAAGGCGCTCCAGGCGCGCGGCATCCTGCTCGCGGTGTGCAGCAAGAACAACCCGGCGGACGCGCTGGAGGTCTTCCGTACCCGGCCCGAGATGCCGCTCAAGGTGGAAGACTTCGCCGCCCTGGAGATCGGCTGGGAGCCGAAGCACCAGGGGCTCGTCCGCATCGCCGAGGCGCTGAACATCGGCGTCGACAGCCTGGTGTTCGTGGACGACAACCCGGCCGAGGTCAGCCTGGTGGCGCAGATGCTGCCGCAGGTGCGGGTGGTGCAGCTTCCGCCGGACCCGGCGGAGTACGCGGCGACGCTCGACCGGCTGACCGAGTTCGAGAAGCCGGCGATCCTGGCCGAGGACCTGCGGAAAACCGAGCAGTACCGGGAGAACCGGGCGCGCGAGGAGCTGCGGTCGTCGTCCGGTGACCTGTCGGGTTATCTCGCGAGCCTGGGCACCGAGGTGTCGGTCCACCGCGCCCGCCACGACGACCTGGCGCGGGTGCACCAGCTCTTCACCAAGACCAATCAGTTCAATCTGACCACCCGCCGCTACTCGCCGGCCGAGGTGGAGCGCTTCGCCTGCTCGCCGGACTGCGAGCTATGGGCGGCGCGGGCGCGGGACCGCTTCGGCAACCTGGGGATGATCGCGGTGGTGCTCCTGCAGCGGGAGGGGCGGCTGGTGCACGTCGACAGCTTCCTGATGAGCTGCCGGGCGATGGGGCGCGGCATCGAGACCGCGATCATGAACCACCTGAAGGCCCGCCTCCAGGAGGACCGCAACGGCTACGAGCTGCGCGGCCGCTATCTCCCCACGGCGAAGAACAAGCCGGTGGAGACCTTCTACGAAGACCAGGGATTTCGTCTGCTGGATAAGAAAGAGGACGGCGAGAAGCTCTACTCCCTGCGCCGGGAGGACGCATCGCCCCGCCCCTGCGGCTGGATCCAGGTCGTCCAGGACGAGCTGGTGGCCAGCCGGTAGGAGGCGGGGCGGAGAGGCTCATCCCCCGGTGGTCAACCCGCCCATCACCTCGAGCACGATGCCGCTGATGTACGAGGAGTCGGCGTCGCTGGCCAGGAAGACGTAGGCCGGGGCGAGCTCCTCGGGCTGGCCGGCGCGCTCCATCGGCTGCTTGCTGCCGAACTTCTCCAGGTTCTCGGGCTTCATACCCGTGTCCGCGGGGTTGAGCGGCGTCCACACCGGGCCGGGGGCCACCACGTTGACGCGGATGCCCTTGGGGACGAGCTGCTGCGCCAGCGACTTGGAGAAAGCGTTGATCGCCCCCTTGGTCGCGCCGTAGTCGAGCAGCGACTTGTTGCCCATCAGGCCCACCTCGGAGCTGGTGGCGATGATGGCGCTGCCCGGCTGCATGTGCGGGACGGCGGCCTTGGCCAGGTGGAAGTAGGCGTCGATGTTGGTGCGCAGCGTGCGGTCCCACTCCTCCGCGGTGATCTCCTCGATGCTCTCCTTGCGGTCCTGCCAGGCGGCGTTGGAGACGAGGATGTCCAGCCGGCCGAGCTCGCGCACGGTCCGCTCGACCACCTCACGGCAGAACTTCGCGTCGGTGAGGTCGCCGGGGAGGGTGAGGCACCGCCGCCCCTCCTCCTCGATGGCCCGCTTCGTCTCGTCCGCGTCCTGCTGCTCCGCGGGCAGATAGACGATCGCCACGTCCGCCCCTTCGCGGGCATAGAGGTAGGCGACGGACCGGCCGATGCCGCTGTCGCCGCCGGTCACCAGCGCCACCTTGCCCTCCAGCTTGCCGGCGGCCTTGTACTTCGGGGCGCGCCACTGCGGCTGCAGCTCCAGCTCCGCCTCGATCCCCGGCTTCTCCAGCTTCTGCTGCGGATACGGCGGCTGCGGCTCGTTCTGGACCTGCGGCTCCTCCTCCAGCACCTGCGTGCCGCCGCCCTTGTTCTCTTTGCCCTGTCCCTGCTTCGATCCCTGCGCCATGATGTGTTCCTCCTTCGGTAGTAACGGGGTCGCGAGCCGCCGTCCCACCCCCCTGAGGTGCAAGAGCAGTACCCGTCTGAACGTCTTGACCCCCTTGATTCGTATAAAGAGGTAGGCGTTCCGTATCCGGACGGTTTCGCGACGGCAGAGGGGTGATTCGCGACGGTGAAGGCTTCCGGCGTCGCGAATCACCCGTCATCCGTCGCGAGTGCGGAGAAGGTCGTCGCGAAACGCGCGAGATCGGTCGCGAGCTCGAGGGTTGCCGTCGCGAGTCCCGCGGCGGCGGATTCGGCGGTTGCGAATCGCGTCTCGTATCTCGCAGCCGCCGTTCCGAATGCCGCCGGTGTCGCGACAAACCGTGGAGCCGCTGTCGCGAGTGAAGGTCCATTCGCGACGGCGGAGACGGGTTCTGTTTCGTATCTCCCGACGGCGTCTTCAGCTCTCGAGAGCCATGTTGCGTATCTCCCTGGACTCGCGACCGGGTAGGCGAAGGGGGAGCGTATAGAAGAGGAGAGAAGGATGATTTCGACGCTGACGGTAGAGGATGTGATGGCCCGGCTGGAGAGGCAGGTGGCCGACCACCGGGAGCAGGCCGGGTTTCACGGCGGACAGGAGGCGCATCACCGCGGCCAGCGGGAGCAGCACACCCGCCAGGCCGAGGCGTTCGCGCAGCATCTCCAGGCCTTCCGCGCGGCCGCGGTGCCGGTGGTGGAGGATCTCACGGTGGCGCCGTCGCCGGTGCCCCTTCCCGCGCTCGACGCCCTGGACGCCGGTGCGCGTCCACGGGTGCAGCGGCTGGTCTGGGAGGTGATCCAGGGCTTCGCGCCGGGTGAGCCCTTCGGCTTATCCAAGGTGCTCGACGAGATCGGGAGACGCTACGGCGCCATCCTCGACGTGCCGCCTGATCCCGGCCACGTCTCCGTCGCCCTGCGGCGGTTGGCCAAGGACGGCTGGATCCTTCTGGTGCGCCGCGGCCGGCCACGCCACGAGTCGTTGTATGTGCGGGAGGGGGCGGAGGGCGGCGCCTAGGAGCGTTCTGCTGTTCCGGCGAGACTGGCCGGGTCCGACGAAAGTGGCGCCCTCGCCGGTTCCTGCGCTCGCGCTCTTTTAGGGGACGGAGATCCGCCCCAGATCCTCGGCGCTGCCCTCGCCGAGCGCGAAGGAATGGACCGCCGTGCCGTCCACGAGCAAGGTGTACTGGCCGGGGGCGAGGAAGGGGAAGGAGAAGCTGCCGCCCGGGGTGGAGAGAGCGGAGGCGCGGATGGTCGAGTCCTGCGCCACCAGGCGGAGCAGCCGGCCGGGCTGGAGAGGCTCGCCATCCTTCTCCAGGATTCCCTGGAC
>DASPJI010000113.1:0-9998 GCA_035628695.1 Thermoanaerobaculia bacterium
TCCTCCACCGCCATCTCGATCCCCCGCTCCTTCGCCAGGGCCGCCACCCGGACACTGCGGATGGAGTCGCCGCCCAGGGCGAAGAAGCTGTCGTGCACGCCGATGGCCTCGATCCCCAGTACCTCGCTCCAGACCTCGGCCAGCGCCTGCTCCACCGGCGAGCCGGGGGCCACGTACTCATGCTCCAGGTCGGGGCGCTGGGAGCCGGGTGCCGGCAGGGCGACGCGGTCGAGCTTGCCGTTGGGGTTGAGCGGCAGGGCCGCCAAGCGGACGAACAGCGCTGGCACCATGAAGTCCGGCAGGCGCGAGCCGAGGAACCGCCGCAGGTCGTCGACGCTGGGGGTGCGCTCGCGGGGGACGTAGTAGGCCACCAGGCGCCGCTCTCCGGGGTTCTCCTCGCGGGCGAGCACCGCCGCCTCGCGCACGTCCGGGTGGGACGTAAGCGCCGTCTCCACCTCCCCCAGCTCGATGCGGAAGCCCCGCACCTTGACCTGGTGGTCGACGCGGCCGAGGAAGTCCACGGCTCCGTCCGCCTCGTAGCGGGCGAGGTCGCCGGTGCGGTAGAGCCGGCCGCCGCCGGAAGCCGCGCCGAACGGGTCGGGGACGAAGCGCTCCGCCGTCAGGTCCGGACGACCCAGGTAACCCCGTCCTACCTGCGCGCCGCCGATGTACAGCTCGCCCGGGGAGCCGGGCGGCACCGGCCGGCGGTCGGCGTCGAGCAGGAGGATGGAGGTGTTCGCCACCGGATGGCCGATGGGGACGGTGTGGCGGCTCCGCTCGCGGTCGCAATGCCAGGCGGTCACGTCCACCGCCGCCTCGGTGGGGCCGTAGAGGTTGTGGAGCTCCACATCGTCGAGACGCTGGAAGAAGGCGTCCGCCAGATTGACGGTCAGCGCCTCGCCGCTGCAGATCACCCGCCGCAGGCTGCCGGTACACGCCTCGACGCCGGGGGAGTCGAGGAAGGCCAGCAGCATGGAAGGGACGAAGTGGAGGGTGGTGATCCCCCGGCGGCTGATGACATCAATAAGATAGGCGGGGTCCTGATGGCCGCCCGGCCGGGCCACCACCAGTCGGGCCCCGGCCAGCAGCGGCCAGAAGAGCTCCCAGACCGAGACGTCGAAGCTCGCCGGCGTCTTCTGGAGTACCCGGTCGCCGGCGGTCAGGCCGTAGGTGTCCTGCATCCAGAGCAGGCGGTTGATGATGGCGCGGTGGCTGTTCATCGCCCCCTTGGGCCGGCCGGTGGAGCCCGAGGTGTAGATCGCGTAGGCGAGGGCTTCGGCGGGTGGCGCGTCAGGGAGGGGTGCAGCGCTCTCCCTCTCGATTGCCTCGCGCTCCGCGTCGACGCGGAGGGTGGGAACGGCCGGCCGCCTCCCCTCCCCCGCCGTCTCCGTTGGCAGCAAGGCCGCCAGCAGGCGCTCGTCGGTGACTAGGACGGCGGCGGCGGAGTCCTCCAGCATGTAGGCCAGGCGCTCCGGCGGATAGCCGGGGTCCAGGGGGACGTAGGCGGCGCCGGCCTTGAGGACCGCCAGCAGCGAGACCACCAGCTCGAGCGAGCGCTCCAGGCAAACGGCGACGCGCGCCTCAGGGCCCGCTCCCAGCGCCCGCAGCCGGCGCGCCAGGCGGTTGGCCCGCTCGTCGAGCTGGCGATAGGTCAGCTCCTCCCCCTCGAATTCGAGCGCCACGGCGCCCGGGGTGCGCTCCACCTTGGCCTCGATCAGGCGGTGCAGGCAGGCGTCCACCGGATAGCTCACAGCCGCTCCCTGCCAGGCGAGGATCTGCGCCACCTCCTCGGCACTGACCGCCGGTGCCTCAGCGATCTGCCGCTCCGGCGCCTCCAGGAGCGCGGCGAGAAGGCGGGCGAAGCGCTCCGCCTGCGGCCGGGCGTGCTCCGGCGCCAGCAGGTGGGAGTCGAACCACAGCTCCGCCGCGAGGCCGGCGGCGTCGCGCGTCACCGCCAGGCAGACTTTGAAGCGCTCTCCCCAGGCGCTGCGGCGCGCCGGCTCGAAGGCGACGCCGCGGGAAGTGATCGCCGCCGGCCGCTCCCAGAGATCGAAGCAGGCGTGGATGCCCGCCGCCGCCCGCTCCTCGGCGGCATAGGCCACCTGCCAGTCTGCCCCCTCCTCCCTTTCGGCGCGTAGCGCATCTACCAGGGAAGTGAAGGAGAGGCCCGGCGCCACCCGGGAGGGGAACGGCAACCAGCGGGCGTAAGGCCCCACGGCTTCCCACAGCTCCTCGTAGGGCCGGCCATCGAAGCGCACGCCGGCTCCCGGCGCCTCGCCGTCCAGACGCCAGAGGAGCACCTGCCAAGCGGCGAGCAGGAGGTCGCCGAGCTCGGCCCAGCAGCCGGCGGCAAAGGCCTTGGCCCGGCTCGCGCTGTCTGGTTCCAGCGGTACCGCCACCCGGTCCGGGGCGAAGCCGGCGCCCGCCCTCGTCTCGAAAGGGAGGCGCAGGGCGAAGCGCTCGGGTCGCCCCTGCGCGCGCCAGTGGTCGCGCCCGGCGCGGCTCTCCTCGGCGGCCAGCGTCTCGTTGAGCCAGTGGGCGGCGGCACCGTACTGTAACGGCTCGCCGGCCGGGTGCTCGCCGGCGTAGCCGACGGCCACCTCCCGCGCCAGCACGTCCAGGCTGGCGCCGTCGGCACAGAGGGCCGGCGCGCCCAGAACCAGGGCGTGGAGACCGTCCGCCAGCCGGCCCAGGACGGCGTGCACCAGCGGCCCCCGTTCGAGGTCGAACGGCCGGCGGTCGGCTTGGCGCTCCAGGTCGTCCAGCGCCGCCGCGCGCTCCTGCTCGGGACGCTGCGACAGGTCGGCCACCTGCCAGAGCGGGGCCGGCGGCTCGGCCGCCAACAGCGGCGTGGGCAGGCGGACGCCCGGAGAACGCCGGAAAGTGGTGCGTAGCGCCTCATGGCGCGCCACAGCCTCTCCCACCGCGCGGCGCAGCGCCTCGGCGTCGAGATCCCCGCACAGCAGGACGGTGCACTGGGACCGGTAGGCGCGGCTGTCCGTCTGCAGGCGCCAGATGTGACGCTGCTGGGGCGAGAGGGGGGTCTCAGGCGACATCGGGCCTCCTTGCTCCTACTTCGGGTCTTTCTTCTGGACGAGCGTCTGGAAGCGCTGGAAGCTGGACTTCGCCAACTCGACTTTCTGGCTCTCCCGCTCCCTGCGCTCAAGCTCGTCGAGTACGCCGTCGATCTCGCTCAGCCGCGCTCCGGGCCATGCCGCGGCGGCCGCTGCGGTGGTGGCGAGGAGCCGGACCAGACGGACCATCCGCGGCTCGTCGAACAGGTCGGTGTTGTAGCTCAGCCAGCCGCTCAGCCCCTCCGGCCGCTCCCAAAGGGCCAGGGTGAGGTCGAGCTTGGCGATGTGGACCGCCGTGTCGAGGCGCTCCAGCGCCAGCTCCGGCATCTCGAACGCGCCCGCAGGGGTGTTCTCCAGGAAGAGCTTGACCTGGAACAGCGGCGCGTACGCGGCGCTACGCTCCACCTGCAGCCGGTCCACCAGGGTCTCGAAGGGCACGTCCTGGTGGGTGAAGGCGCCGAGGGCGGCGGCGCGGACCCGCGCCAGCACCGCCAGGAAAGTCGGGTCCTCCGACAGGTCGACGCGCAGCACGAGCTGGTTGACGAAGAAGCCGATCATCCCTTCGGTCTCGGCGCGGTTGCGGTTGGCGACGTCGGTGCCGGCGACGATGTCGTCCCGGCCGGCGAGGCGGCGCAGGACCACGGCGAAGGCGGCAAAGACCACCATGAAGAGGGTGGCCCCCTCGCGCCGTCCCAGCGCCCGCAGACCGTCGGTGAGCGTTGCGGGCAGCAGCACCAAGCGGGTTGCGCCGCGGTAGGAGGGGCGCTCCGGCCGCGGCCGGTCGGCCAGCAAGTCGAGGACCGGCGGAGCGCCGGCGAGGTGCTCCCGCCACCAGGCGAGTTGGGGCTCCAGCGCACCCCCTTCGAGCCAGCGGCGCTGCCAGGCGGCGAAGTCGGCATACTGCACGGGCAGCTCGGGCAGGGGGGACGGCTCGCCCTGCCGCGCCGCCTGATAGAGAACGGTCAGTTCCCGTACCAGCACGCCGCTCGACCAGGCATCGCTCACGATGTGGTGCACGGTGAACGCGGCGCGGTGATTTTCCACGTCCAGCCGGAACAGGACGGGGCGGAGCAGCGGCCCCCGCGCCAAGTCGAACGGGCGTGCCCCCTCCTCGTCCGTGCGGCGGGCCGCCTCCTCGCCTCGGCGGCCCGGCGGCAGCGCGGAGAGGTCCACAAGGGGGAGGGAGAGCGGTCCCGGCGGGTCGATGCGCTGCACGGCCTCGCCCCGCACTGTCGGGAACGCGGTGCGCAACGGCTCGTGCCGCCTCACGACCTCGGTCAGCGCCGTGGCGAGGGCGGCGACATCCAGCGGTCCACGGAAGCGCACCGCGTCCGGGATGTTGTAGAGCGGCGTGCCCGGCCGGAGCTGCTCCAGGAACCAGAGCCGCTGCTGGGCGAAGGAGAGCAGCAGGGACCCGGAGCGGGGCACCGGCACGATCGGCGGCGTCGCCCCGGCGCCGCCCCCCGCTAGCAACCGGTCGAGGTGAGCGGCGAGAGCCTCGACCGTCGGGCGCTCGAACAGGTCGCGCACCGGCAGCTCGACCTGGAAGACCCGGCGCACCCGCGAGACCAGCTGGGTGGCGCGCAACGAGTGGCCGCCGAGGCCAAAGAAATCGTCGCGGAGCCCCACCCGCTCGACTCCCAGGATCTCGGCCCAGACCTCCGCCAGCACCTGCTCGATTGGGGTCCGCGGTGCCACGTAGCCGGACTGGCGCCCGGCCTCGGAGGCCTCCCGCGCCGCGTCGGCCAGGGCCCTGGTATCGAGCTTGCCGTTGGGATTGAGGGGCAGCGTCCGCAGGGGCACGAGGACCGCCGGCATCATTGCCGCCGGCAGCCGCTCCCCCAGAAAGCGGCGCAGGCCGGCTGTCTCGACCTCTGGCATCACGAACGCGGCCAGGCGCACTCCGTTCCCCTCAGACTCCGGCACCGGCAGCACCACCGCCTGCCGCACCTCCGGGTGACCGGTGAGCACGGCCTCGATCTCCCGCGGCTCGATGCGCACGCCACGCACCTTGACCTGGCGGTCGGCCCGGCCCAGGTACTCGATGGCGCCGTCCGGCCGCCGCCGCGCCAGGTCGCCCGTGCGGTAGAGGCAGGCCCCCGTCTCGCCAGAGAAGGGATGGGGGACGAACCGCTCCGCCGTCTGGTCCGACCGCCGCCAGTAGCCACGGGCGAGGCCCGTCCCACCGATGCACAGCTCCCCCGCCACCCCCGCGGGCACCGGCATGCCGCGGGGGCTCAGCAGGTAGACCTCCAGGTTGGCGATGGGCCGGCCGATGGGCACGCTCAGCCCGGCCGGCGCTTCGCTGACCACGTGGAAGGTGGCGTCGATAGCCGCCTCCGTCGGTCCGTAGAGGTTGTGCAGGACGGCGTCCGGCAGCAGCGATGAGAAGCGCCGCGCCAAGTCGACCGTCAGTTCCTCGCCGCCGCAGAACATCCGCCGCAGCGACCGGCACTCCGCCGCGGCCGGCTCGTCGAGAAATGGCCCCAGCAGGGAGGGCACGAGTTGGAGGACCGTGACCCGCTGCTCCGCCACGGCACCGGCCAGATAGGCGCTGTCCTGATGCCCGCCCGGCCGGGCGAGCACCAGCTCCGCGCCAGCCAGGAGAGGACAGAAGATCTCCCAGATGGAGGCGTCGAAGCCGTAGGGTGTCTTCTGCAGCACCCGGTCGTCTGGCGCCAGGGGAAGCTCGCACTGCATCCACAGCAGCCGGTTGACGATCGCCCGGTGGGACACCATCACCCCCTTGGGGCGGCCGGTGGAGCCCGACGTGTAGATCACGTACGCCAGGCGGTCGTCTACCTCCTCTCCCGCTGGTGGGGAGGGGATGAGAGAGGCGGCCAGGGGGTGAAGGGCCTCCTCCAGCAGGACCACCATACCCGCATGCGACGGCAGAGATCCGGCCAGGCGCTCCTGGGTGAGAACTGCCGCCGGCTCCACGTCCTGGAGGATGCCCGCCAAGCGCTCGGCGGGGTGGTCCGGGTCCAAGGGCACCCAGGCGCCGCCGGCCTCGAGGATCGCCAGGAGCGCCACTACCATCTCCGGCGAGCGCTCGGCGTGGACCGCGACCGGCACCTCGGGCCCCACCCCCAGGGCCCGCAACCGGCTGGCGAGCCGCCCGGTCCGCTCCACCAGCTCGGCGAAGGTCAGGGTCCCGGACTCCGAACGAATTGCCACCTTTCCGGGAGTGCGCGCCGCCTGCTCCCGCACCAGCTCGTGGAGCAGCCGGCGCGGCAGCTCCATCCGGGTGGAGTTGTGCTCCACCAGCTCGCGCCGCCGCTCCCTTCCGGTCAGCAGCTCCAACTCGCCGGCGGCCGACTCCGGGGCCGCGGCGGCTTGGCGGGCGAGGACGGTGAGCCATTCGGCGATGTGGTGGACGTCCGTCTCCAGGAAGCGGGAGGCGTCGTAGTGGAGGGTCGCGCGCAAGGAGCCGCCGGGCTCCACGGTACAGGAGAGCTTCAAGGCGAACCGCTCGGTCATGGCGCTGGCCCGCTGCAGCGTCCAATGCAGTCCGCCGGCTCCTCCGAGCGGGAGAGGGGACTCCACCTCGAACGCCAGGGAAGGAGCCAAGCCCCCCTCGGGAGCCAAGCGATCCCAGGTGAAGGCGTTCTGATGGGCCCGGGCCTGCTCCAGGGCGCGGCCGGCTCGGCGGGCGATCTGCGCGAAGCGCTCCCCCTCCTCCCAGCGGAGGACCACCGGCAGGAACTTCTCCAACGGTCCCACGACCGCCGCCAGCTCGGCGAAGCACCGTCCCTCGGACCGGGCGCACACCACCAGCTCGCTCCGGCCGGTCAGGCGTCCGATCAGGACCTGCCAGCAGGCCAGCAGGAACGCCTCCGGGGCCGCCCTCGCCAGACCCGGGCCCAGGTCCAGGCCGGCTGCGGCCGTGCGAGGCGCGAAGCCCTCCTCGGCGGCGCGTTCGAAGGGCAGCGGCTCGGCGAGCAGTGATGCCACCTCCTGCTGCCGCCAGAAATCGCGCTCCGCCTCCGTCTCCTCGGCATCCAGCACCTCGTTCTGCCAGGCCGCCACGTCGGCGTACTGCATGAGGTCGCCCGCCGGTTCGGCGCTCCCGGCAGAGCCATAGGCCGTGGCGATCTCCTCCACCAGATTGGCCAGCGACCGGGCGTCAGCGCAGAGCGCGGGCAGGGCGAGGATCAGCCGGTGGCGTTGCGGGCCGTCGGGGATCAGCACGGCCCGCAACGGCGGCTCCTCCCCCAGGCTCCACGGCCTCTCCAAAGCCGCCATCGCCGCCCCCCCCTCTCCCCAGGCGAACCTCCGCTCCTCGCCCACGATCTGGAGAGGAACGGTCATCCCCGGGAGGCAGCGGAAGGTGGTGCGGAGGGATTCGTGGTGCTCCACCACCCGCTCCAAGGCCGCCCGCAGCCGCCGCCGGTCCAGCGCCCCTTCCAGCAGGACGGCGCAGCTCGCGCGATAGGGCGCGCCGTCCCGGTCACCCCTCAGGCTCCACAGCCGCCGCTGCTGGGGCGACAGGGGGAACCCCTGGAGCGCCACCTGCTCCAGAGTGCCGCTCACCGCACGGCCTCCTCGGCGAAGGGCACTCCGACGGGGGCCGTCCTGCGGCTCCTGCGCAGCCGGTCCTGGAGCCCCTGGCGCTTTCCCTCCTGGGCGGCCAGCCGCTGGGCCGCGTCGGACTCCTCCAGCGCCTCGGCCATCTCGGCGAGGCGTAGCTCCGGCCGGCCGGCTACAGCACGCAGCAGGGCTTCGAAGTTGCCGAGCATGCGGTCGATCGTAGCGGCGTCGAAGAGGTCCGTGGCGTGCTCGACCCAGGCGAGGAGGCCCTGCTCGGAGTCGGCGAGGTTGAGGATCCAGTCGAACTGCGCCGTCTCTCGTACCGGCCGCTGCGGCTCGATGCGGAGGCCGGGGAGCTCCAGCGCCGCCGGCGGCAGGTTGAGCAAGTTGACCTTGACCTGGAACACCGGCGAGCGGCCCAGGCTCCGCTCGGGATTGAGGGCTTCCACCAGCTTGTCGAAGGGGAGCTCCTGATGGGCATAGGCGCCCAGCATCGTCTCCCGCACCCGGGCGAGCAGCTCGCGGAACGTGGGATCGCCGCCCAGCCGGGTGCGCAGCGCTACCTGGTTGATGAAGAAGCCGATGAGTCCCTCGGTCTCCGGCCGGTCGCGCCCCGCCACGTCGGTGCCCACCACCACGTCGTCCTGGCCGGCGCTCCAGCCCAGGAGGACCTGGGCCGCGGCCAGCAGGGCCATGAACAGGGTCACCCCCTCGTACCCCGCGAGCTCGCGGATCGCTGCCGCCACCTCGGGCGACAGCAGGCGCGAGCGGGTGGCGCCTCGGAAGCTCTGCACCGCCGGACGCGGCCGGTCGGTGGGCAGCTCCAGGGCGGGCGGCGCGCCGGCGAGCTGCCGCCGCCAGTAGCCTACGTGGGCGTCGAGAACGGCGCCGCGCAGCCACTCCCGCTGCCAGCGAGCATAGTCGGCGTACTGCAGGGGCAGGGCTGGGAGATCCGGCCGGCGGCCCGCCAGCAGGGCGCCGTAGACCTCCCTCACCTCCTGCGTCAGCACCTGGCTGGACCAGCCGTCGGCCACGATGTGGTGCATGGTGAGGAGCAGCAGATGCTCCTCTGCCGACAGGCGCACCAGAGTGGCCCGCAGCAGGGGACCGCGGGCGAGGCCGAAGGGGCGCAGAGCCTCCTCGGCGTCGAGGCGCCGGGCCTCGACTTGCCGTGCCGTCTCGGGCAGGGCGAGGAGGTCCGCCAGGGGGAGCGCCACCGGCGCGGGCGGAGCCACGGACTGGACCGGCTGTTCATCTACCTCGGGGAAGGTGGTGCGCAGCACTTCATGGCGCCGCGCCACCTCGGAGAAGCTACGGGCGAGCGCCCCCGGGTCCAATGCGCCGGTGAGCCGCAGCGTAACCGGGACGTTGTAGAACGGGTTGCCCGGCGCCAGCCGGTCCAGGAACCAGAGGCGCTGCTGGGCGAAGGAGAGGAGCAAGGGGTGAGTGCCCCGGGGCGACCGCTCCATCGGGGGCGCCGCGAAGCCCGGGCCGCCGCGTAGGGCGGCGTCGATCCGCTCCGCCAGCGCGGCGACGGTGGGGTGCTCGAACAGGCTGCGCAGCGGCACGTCCACCCCGAAGGCGCGGCGCAGCCGGGTGACGAGTTGGGTCGCCAGCAGGGAGTGCCAGCCCAGGGTGAAGACGTTGTCCTGCCGGCCCAGGCGCTCGACGCCCAGGACCTCGGCCCAGAGGACGGCCAGCACCTCTTCGGTGGGGGTACGGAGGGCCGCGGAGCTGGCTTCGGAGCAGGTGGATGGCGCCGGCAGGGCGGCGCGGTCCACCTTACCGCTAGCGAGGCGCGGCAGGGCCGGCATGGTGACGAAGGCCGACGGCACCATAGCGTCAGGCAGCCGCTCGGCCAGGAAGGCTCGCAGGTCCGTGGCGGCCGGCGCGGCGGCCCGGAGTACGACCCAAGCGATCAGGCGCCGGTCCTCCGGTCCCGCGCCGCCATCGCGCACCCCGGCCACGGCCTCAGCCACTCCGGGATGCCGGACCAGCCAGCTCTCCACCTCCCCCAGCTCGATGCGGACGCCACGGACTTTGACCTGGTCGTCGGCGCGGCCGGCGTACTCCAGGGCTCCGGCCAGAGCCTGGCCGGGGGGGACGTGGCGCGTCAGGTCGCCGGTACGGTAGAGGCGGCCCCCTGGCTCAACGGCGAACGGGTCGGGCAGGAAGCGCTCGGCGGTGAGATCCGGCCGGTCCAGATAGCCGCGGGCGAGCCCGGTGCCGGCGACGTAGAGCTCCCCCACCTCTCCCGCGGGGACCGGACGGAGAGAGGCGTCCAGCAGATAGGCGCGGTCGTTGGCGATGGGACGGCCGATGGGGACGGAGGGGTCGTCCGGGCGGCACCGCCAGAAGGTGGCGTCGATGGCGCACTCAGTCGGGCCGTAAAGG
>DASPJI010000114.1:0-13778 GCA_035628695.1 Thermoanaerobaculia bacterium
CGAGCCGCTACCGTGAACGTTCCGAGGAGCCCGCACCGCCAGGCTCCCGTGCCGGCGCGCCGCCGCGCCTATCGCCGTCCGCAGCACGAGCTGCCGGCCGAAGCGGTTGACCGCTTCGCCGAGGGGAGGGCCAGCCGCGAGGAGAGAAGCGCGGTGCTGCGCCATCTCCTCACCGGCTGCGCCCATTGCCAGCGGCGCCTCGGCGCCTTCTGGTCCTGCCCCGCGCCGGTGGACACCGACGCCTATGACGCGATGTTCGACCGCCTCGTGGCAGGATGAGCCTTTAATCTCGAAGCGTCGAAAAGACGCTCACCCCGCCATTTCGGCTGCCCCCCTGGCGGCCGATGTTCTTCCTACCCGGGTGGATGGGACGCCCGCCGCAAAAATACGGTAGATTCACCTCAGACCGATTGCGGAGGAATGCCATGGCCACACGGGGACCCCTCGCGCCGCACACCTGTTCGCTCCACTCCATCCGGACCGTGCTCATCGGCTGCTCGCTCGACGAGGACAGCGACGACGTCGTCCGCGCCGGCCTCGCCGTGGCCCGCGCGGCCGGAGCCCGGGCCTTCCTGGTCCATGCCGCCGACTTCGAGCCGCCGCTCCCCGTCCTGGAGATCGCGGCCACGGCTCCGGCCTTCTACGACGAGCAGGCCACCTGGCGGGAGCGCCAGATGGCCGATCAGGTGCAGCGGCTGGGCATCGCCGACACCGAGCTCCTGGGGACCCGGGTCGTGGTGGGCCCTCCTCATCGCGTCCTCGCCGACGCAGCGCGGGAGACCGGCGCCGAGCTCATGGTGATCGGCGCCACTCGCGGCCGGGGCGTGGGCAACAAGCTCCTGGGCTCGACGGCGGACCGCGTGCTGCGCAAGGCCCTCTGCCCCGTGCTGGTGGTCCGGGGGGAGCTGCGAATGCCGCCTCACCGCGTGCTGGTCCCGGTGGACCTGTCGACGCTCTCGGGCGACGCCTTCCACTGCGGCCTCCACTTCCTTGCCGAGATCGCGGGCGACAGCCCGGTCGAAGTAGCGGCGTTCCACGCGGTGACCTTCCTGGATCTCACGGCCTATCGTCACCGCGCCGTGCCGCCGGTGCCCGAGACCACGGAGGAGGTGCTGCGCCTGGTGGAGGGCGAGATGGCTCGCTTCCTCCACGACAGCAAGGTGGACGGCGAAGCGGTCGAGAGCCGGGTGGTGGCCGGAGACCCGCGGGTGGAGGTTCTGCAAGAGCTGGAGAGGCGGCCGGCGGACCTGGTGATCATGGGCACCCATGGCCGCGGAGGCTTCGACCGCTTCCTGCTCGGCAGCGTCTCGTCGTCGCTGGCGCGGGAGGCCCCGTGCAGCCTCCTCCTGGTGCCCCCCGAGGCCGCCCTGGCGGAAGCCCTGGCCGACGCCGTCGTGGCCCGCACCACCCCGGATTTCGGAGCCGTTCCATCCTGAAGCGGACCGGCTCCAGGCTGAAAGGGGAGCCCTACTCCTCCCCCTCGTACCCGCTGACCGTGCGGGCGCTCAAGCCCTCGCCCTGGACCTCGACCCGCACCTCTTTCCAGCCCCCGGCCTCTTCCTTCGGATAGAAGGCCAGGGTGTACTGGCTGCGCAACTCGGCCAGGATCTCGTGATAGACGCCGGTCAGGTCGTCCTCGGCCTGCATGAAGTAGACGCTGCCTCCCGAGGCCCTGGCCAGGTCGCGGAGCTTGGCCGCGTAGGGGCGGAGCGATCCGCCGGAGCGGTGCACGGACTCGGCGTTGGTGACGATCAGGTAGACCGGAACGCCGCTCCGGCGCGCCAGCCGCAGGGTCGTCCGGTAGGAGAAGGGCTCCCCCTCCCCCACGCCGTCCGAGTAGACGATCAGCGCCTTGCGGCCCGGGACTCCCCCGAGTTGCTCCAAGGAGAAGGCCACGGCCTCCCACAGCCCCGTGCTGCCGTCCGGCCGCAGGAGGTCCAGCGAGCGGGCCACGGAGGGCAGGTCGGTGGTCGGGCGGGTGACCAGGCGCGGGCGGGTGTCGAAATCCACCAGCAGCGCGCTGTCCCGGGTCGAGAGCCCGCCGCGAAGCAGGGACGCCGCCGCCCGCTGCACGTTCTCCAGCTTCCGGAACATGCTGGCCGAGGAGTCGATGGCCAGCGCCACGGTCAGCGGCAGGCTGCCCGCGTCCTCGAAGGTGGCGATCTCCTGGACGGTGCCGTCCTGGCGCACCCGGAAGCGGTCGCGTGGCAGCCCCCGCACCGGCTTGCCCGTCCGGTCGGTGACCACCACGTACAGCTCCCGCAGCCGGACGTCCAGCCGCTCGCCGACGTTGGCGCCGTTGAGGGGCACGGCGTCCTCGGTCGTCGAGCCGTCGTCGAGGAGGGCGGAGACCCGCACGTAGCCCTCCGGCCGGTCCAGCGGGACCCGGACGCGGTGCCGGAACGGCGGCCCATAGACGGTGCCCGCCAGCTCGTCGTTCCAGAAGAACTCGACCCGCTCGACGCGCCGCCCCTCGGGCACCCGGACCTCGGCCGACACGTCCACCGGACCCACCCGGCGGCCCGGCGCCGGGTCCAGGATGCGCACGCCGAAGCCGCGCAGCTCCGCGCCGGCGGGGCGCGCCGGCGGCGCCGGGAGCACCTCGGCCTCCCCGACCGCCTCCTCTTCCTCTTCTCTCAGGGCGGCCACGTCCCCACCCCATTCGCCGCTCCCGAGGTCCTCCACCACTACGGCCAGCCGCTCGGCGTCGATGGTCAGCGGCACCGTGCCGCGCCAGGTCCAGCCTTCGGGATCGGCGGCGAGGTCCGCCGTGGACAGCCCGCGGTGGGAGACCTCGGCGCCGCTGCCGGCCGGAAGCGCGAGGCTCAGGCGCCAGCGGCTGTCGGGGGGCAGGGAGCCCTGGTCGAGCCGGACCTCGAGGAGCCCCTGCCGCGCGGCGGGGTCCCCCTCCACGGGCGCGAGGCGGACCTGCGCGCTCACCTGGAGGCTCCCCGGCATCTCCTCGCCGGCCAGGGCCTCGCGGGCGCGGAGCGCCGCCACCTCTTCCAGATGGACGGGGCCTTCCCACCGCCGCGACCGGCTGGCCAGCTTCGGATCGAGGATCGCCACCTCCACGGGGACGCTGGGGCCAGACTCGGGCCGCGCCGTCTCGTAGGCGACCAGCCAGCGGCTGCGCAGGCGGGCGACGGCCTCGGCCACCTCGGCGCGGCTGGTCAGCACCTGTCCGCCGCTGGCCTCGGCGATCCAGCGCAGAGGCTCCCCGGGAGCGAGGAGCGCGGGCAGCGGCGGCGGCTCCGGCTTCCCGTCCGCCGCCCCTTGCCGCTGGCCGGGCAGGGTCACCGACACCCCGAGCGGCACCTCGGCCGAGCTCCTGGGCCGCCAGCGCCGGAGGTCCGGGAGGCTCTCGTCCCCGAGGGGCAGCGGATAGACCGTCCAGCCCAGGGCGGCCGTCAGGCGCGCGGTCTCCGCGGCGTCCCGCTCCAGGACGTGGGGGGCGAGGATATCCGCCAGCCGGGGCGGCGCCTCGGCCTTCGGGAGCTCGGCGAGGTAGAAGCCCCGGGGATCGACATCGAAGCCGTCGCTCACCAGGAAGAGGACCGAGGGCCCGCCGCGCTCCCGGCCGGCGAGCCAGGCAGCCAGCCGCTCCTGCTGGCGCCGCACCATGCGCGCCTCGTCCTCCACCGAGTCGCCGGTGAGCTCGACGGCGTCCTCGCCTTCGGGGAGACTGCGTAGCCGTTCACGGAAGCGCTGCCGCGCCTGGCGCACGTCGTCCCGCCCCTCCCCCAGGAGGAAGAGCCTCGACAGCGCCTCGTCGAGCACCGCGACGTGGCGGGTCGCCTCGACCACCACCCGCGGCTCGGGCTCGGCGACGACCAGCTCGACCGTGCCCAGCCCCACCAGCGGGCGGATCCGCTCCGCCAGGGCGCCGGTGGCGGCGCGCACCGAGCGTGTGCCCGAGAGCACCCGGTCGATGTAGACGACGAACCGCCACGGCTCGCCGGTGAGCGGCCGGACGTCGACGACCCGGCGCGGCTCGCCCCCCTCGGTGACGGCGAAGTCGGCGGCGGTCAGCTCGCGCCGGAGATCCCCCTTCTGGGCCCAGACCTCGACCGGGACCTCGACGGGGGCGGATACGGCACCGGCCGGGACATCCGCCGCCGGAGGGGGGACGTCCTGAGCCAGCAGGGGGAGAGCGAGGAACAACGGCAGAACGAGACGGCGTACGGAAAGCACGGCCCCATTCTAAGGGGGGAGAGGGGTACCGGGAGAGATCCGAGTGATTACAGGAGCTCGAGAAGACGCTCGACCGTCAGGTCAGCATCGCGCAGGATCTGGCGAAGGGTCCCCTTCGGCACGTCTCCGGTATGGACCGGCACGGAGACCCGCCGCCCTGTGTCCAGATGCTGATAGACCGGTGACTCCCTCTCTGTCTGCGGAAAGCAAAGCCCGCACGTTCCAGCGCCCGGGTGAGCTCTCGCACACCGATCGACGGCAGCGATGGGCTCATGCGGCGCCGAGAAGCACTCGCTCGACGAGAAGGACGTCTGGAGGGATGGGCTCGCCCGCGTCTCTGAGGTCATCCAGGAAGTTCAGGATGGCATCCCGGACCCGCTCGCGAGCCTCTTCCAGGCTCTGGCCATCCGAGAAGCATCCAGGGATGGCGGGCACCTCGGCGAGGATCACATCCTCTGCCTGGCGATAGACGACGGTATACCCTTCGACCTTATCCATAAGCCCATCAGAGTCTAGCACCCCCTACCCCGCCCAGCCGTTGCGCACCAGCGAGCGGATGATCTGCTCTCCGCGGTGCCCCCAGACGGGGTGCATCTCGAAGGAGCGCTGCTCGGCCAGCGCCAGGGCGATGCGGGCCGGGGTCTTGCCCGTGCGCCGCGCCTCCTCCAGCACCTGGATCGACAGGTTGTAGACGCTGTTCTCCCACTGGGTGCCCAGGTGCGCCTCGACCCGCGGGTCGGGCTCCACGTAGCCGTACTGCTCGTCGGCGCAGTTGACGATCCCCATGCGGTTCACCAGAAAGTCGGGCAGATAGGTGATGCTCCGCTCGGCGAGGAGCAGGTCGTCCCGCTCGGGGTCCTCCAACTGGTTGTTGGCGGCGCCGCAGACGATGGGGGCGGCGATCGTGGGGATGGTCCGCGGGTTCAGCACCCCGCCGGTGGCGCAGGGGGCGAGGATGTCGGCCGGCTCGGCGAGGATCGAGAGGTCCCCCCGCTCGACGGTCCGCACCTCCAGCTCCCACCCCTCCTTGGGAGGGAACTTCGCCAGCAGCGCCTCGCGGCGGGAGGGATCGATATCCGACCCGATGACCCGCGCCGCCCCGCGCTCCCGCAGGTAGCCGATGAGCGGCTCGCCGACGTTCCCCAGGCCCTGGATGGCGATCGTCTTGCCGTCCAGCCGCCCCCGGCCCAGGAACGCCAGGGCCGCCTCCATCCCCCGCATCACCCCGCGCGCCGTGGGAGCCGAAGGGTTGCCGCTGCCGCCCATCGCCGGCGGGATGCAGGTAGTGAAGCGGGTGCGCGAATAGACCGCCGTCATGTCCTCCACCGAGGTGCCCACGTCCTCGGCGGTGACGTAGCAGCCCTGGAGCGCGGTGAGGAGGTCGCCATACTCCTCGTAGACCCGCCGCCGCGCCGCGGGGTCCTCGGAGGCGCCGGTGCCGCGGGCGATCACCCCCTTGCCGCCGCCCCACCAGAGGCCGGCGAGGGCGTTCTTGAGCGTCATGCCCTTGGACAGCCGCAAGCCGTCGCGCATGTACTCCTCCACCGTGCCGTAGCGCCAGAAGCGGACGCCGCCAGCCCCCTGCCCGCGGCAGGTGCGGTGGATGAAGGCCCCCTGCAACACCCCGGTCTCCGGGGCCACCTGCATGAAGATCCCCTCGTGGCGGTCGAAGTCGCGCTGGTCCTTCTCCAGGAGGCGCGCCAGCGGCTCGACCAGCGGGTGCGAAGCGAAGATCCGCCTCTCCTCGGGGATCCAGACCAGATAGAAGCGGCGGATGCCCTCGCGGTCGAGAAGAGCGCAGAGGTCGGCCGGGGACAGCTCATGGATTTCCTTCATCTCATCGATCTCCTGGGGCGCGCCGCATCCTACCACCAGCCACCTGGCGTGGCGCTGCTAAGATCGGCCCGGTCATGAAAGGAGCCCGAGCGTGAAACGGACCTGTGGAGCCCTCTGCGCGGCGCTGCTGCTGGCGGCCCCCTCCTCCGCCCTGGCCTGGGGGGCCGTCGGCCACCGGGTCGTGGGGCGGATCGCCCAGAACCACCTGGCGCCGGAGGCGGCGCGGGCCATCGGGTGCCTGATGGGAACCGAGAGCCTCGCCCGGTCCGGCACCTGGGCGGACGAGATCCGCTCCGACCCGGCCTGGAAGCGGGCCGATCCCTGGCATTACATCAACATCGAGGATCGCCAGACCCTGGAGACCGCCGAGCGGGTCGCCGAGGGGGACATCCTGGAGGCCATGGAGCGCTTCGAAAGGGTGCTGCGCGACCCCCAGGCCGAACGCCAGGCCAAGGTGGAGGCCCTGCGCTTCCTCGTCCACTTCGTCGGCGACGTCCACCAGCCGCTGCACGTCGGGCGCAAGGAGGACCAGGGGGGCAACAGGGTCCAGGTGCGGTGGCACGGGAGGGAGACCAACCTGCACACCGTCTGGGACTCCTCGATGATCGACGAGGAAAGGCTCAGCTACACCGAGTGGGTGGAGTTCATCGACCACCCGACGCAGGCGGAGATCCGGACCTGGCAGGGCACCACCTATCGCGACTGGATCCAGGAGTCCTTCGCCGCCCGGGCCCAGGTCTACGACATCGGCGACGGCAATCTGAGCTACAAGTACTCCTACCGGAACCTCCCCCTGGTCCGGCAGCGGCTGCTCCAGGCCGGGGTGCGCCTGGCCGGGCTGCTGAACTCGATCTTCGAGCAGCCCGCCCAGGCTGCCCAGCCTGCGACACCGCCGCCCGCGTAGACCCTACTCGTGTCCGAAGCCGAGCCGACCGAGGCTCGGCTCCGAAGGCGCCTCCTCGAGGAGCAGGAGGGCGGTATAGGTATCCCCCGTCCTCTGCCCCAGCGGCTGGATCTGCAGGACCCGCCACTGCTCCAGCAGAGCCTCCAGGGTTTCGCCGCCGACGGGCACGATGGACGGCTCGCCGGGGGCCGGCGCGGTCGTGACGTGGACGGTTACGAGCTTCTGCTTTTTCTTCAACGTGCTCTCCTCTTTCTCCCGTGCTCGGGGCGGCGCCGCGAAGTATAGACCGGCGCCAGACCGTGCTAGGATCTCCGCCGCATCCTCTTTCCTTCAAGGAGATTTTCGATGAAGAAGCTGTGCCTTCTGGGGCTCGCTCTGTGCATGGCCGCCATGCCGCTGGCCGCCGCGAAGTCGAACACCGTGACCCTGGTCAACAAGTCCGACTGGGACATCCACCACCTCTTCCTCTCCTCCTCCGACGACGAGGAGTGGGGTCCCGATCAGCTCGGCGACGATGTCATCGAGGCGGGCGGCTCGTTCAAGCTGACCGGCATCCCCTGCGGCAACTACGACGTGAAGCTGGTGGACGAGGACGGCGACGAGTGCGAGGTGGCCGAGGTGGACGTCTGCAGCGGCGGCGAGACCTGGCGGATCACCAACGACGATCTCCTCGAGTGCGAGGGGTACGGCGAGTAGAGCCCGGCGGGGCCGGCGGCGACCGCCGGCCCCTCTCCCACACCCTTCCTCAGGCCCCCACCTCCACCGGCTGCGCTGCCGCTCCGTCCTTCCCCGTCCGTGGCGCGGACCAGTCGATCCGCCGCGTCACGTACATGATCAGGGCGAGGATCAGGAAGAGCCCGATGGCGCCCAGGAGCAGCGCGTAGTCCTCGGCCTGGAGCAGGATGTAGAGATAGCCGTAGAGGAGGCCCAGGATCACCCCCATGAGGAACGCCCGCAGCTTCCCGCGCAGGATGGCCGCCGAGTAGCCGCCGATCAGCAGCACCGTGGCCACCGAGGCCACCAGGTAGGCGAAGCCGAACGGCGCGTGCTCCGCGAGCGACAGGAGCAGCAGGTAGAAGAGGCAGAGCGCCGAGCCCACCAGCAGGTACTGCATGGGGTGCAGCGAGAACGGGCTGAACACCTCGTAGAGGAAGAAGGTCACGAAGGTCAGCAGCAGGAAGAGCACCGCGTACTTCACCGACCGCTCCGACTTCTGGTAGACGTCGACCGGCAGCAGCAGCTCGACGCCGAAGGCGGTATCGGCCAGGGTGCTTTGCGGCGTGGCGGGGACGTACTCGACTCCGGAGGAGGTGTATCGGGTCTCGTCGGCACGCACTTGCAGCGCCGCCAGCCGCTGCGCCTCCTCGGCGCTCCAGCGCTGCGGGTAGGGACGGCCGAAGTAGGAGACGCTCCACTTCGACTGGAACCCGGTCCCGTTCACCTTCCGGGACTCAGGGAGGAAGGCCCCTACGAAGCTGGGGTCGGCCCAGGTCGAAGTCAACGCGACGGTGGTCTCCTTGCCGAACGGCAGGAACATCAGCCGGCCGCTGCCGTTGATCCCCAGGTCGAAGCCGAAGGCATAGATGTCCTTCGCCTGGCCGGCGGCGAGGTCCGGGATCGGCACCCGCAGCCCGGAGGCCCAGACGCCCGACTCGGCGCCGCCCGGCGCGAGCTGCAGCTCCCGGTTCCCCCAACGGATCGGCACGCTGCTGCGGATGCCCCGCATGTCTGGCACGCCCACGGTGAGGAAGGCGTCCTGCCAGAGGACGTCCTCGGGCGCCACGCGCCAGTCGCTCAGGTCCGGCCGCGCGAAGGTGCCGGCCACGCGCAGATCGGCCCGGTAGAGGACCACCTCGAAGATCCCCCGGCTCCGCCGCTCGGGCACCACCCTGCCCTCGATCCGCAGCGACTCGGGTAGGAAGTGGGCCGACGTCACCGTGATCGTCTCCTTCCCCTTGTCATCCTTGGACCGCACCTGGAACGGCACGGTGAGGAGCGGACCGCCCAGGGTCTGCTCCGTCCCCCAGGTCGCCGCCAGCTCGCGGACGGCCTCGTCGCGGCGCGCCTGGCGCTCGCCGATCAGCGACCGCACCATGGCCAGCGGGATCATCAGCACCAGGATCAACAGTCCGGTCACGAACAGCTTCCAGATCACCGACTCCCGGAACGGCCGCCGCGGGGGCGCGCCCGGCGCCGTGGACCCGTCGAGGACGAATTTCATGACTCTTCCCTCCGTCTATGTCTCTGTCCAGGGAGCCGGAGGCGTTCCGGTCCCGGAGACCATTGGACGAAGCCGGCGGGGCGCGGTGATGGAGGGATTCAGGCAGGCCGCGGGCAGATTGTGGCGGAACCATGGCGCCCTCACCCCCGGATCCCGCGCTACCTCGTGCCGCAGGGGGAGGTGGTGCCTCCCCCCCTGGGCGGACGGGCGGGAGGGAGCGGGGGAGGTCTAGGAGGGGGGTTTTTGCAGCGCCCCGAGGGAGATCCTGTATCCTTGCTGGCGCGCGCCACGCCTCCTACGTCTCCACCGCCGGAGAATGGCTGGCGCGGAGGGTCCTCCCCAAAATGGGAAGCCCGTCTCCCCCAAAAGGGAAGAGCCTCTCCCCATTGCGGGAGGGCAGGCTCCCCGAAAGGGAGAGACCCTTCACCGATCCGGTACGGCCTTCTCCCTGAACGGGTATGGCCCTCTCCCGTATCCGGTACATCCCCTTCCCCTTTCAGGTACACCCCTTCCCCAAAAGGGTAGACCCCTCTCCCTCAAAGGTACGAGCCTCATCCCAGCCTTCATCGTCGTTGCCTGGCGTCCTCCAGCCGGCGCCTGACAGTCCATCACGTCAGGCTGGCTATCCGCGGCGCTCATTTCTCTAGGAAACACGGAGGAGTCGGGCTGGAGAAGGAGCGAGGCCAGGCGGATGACGGCTCCCCCTCCGCGTTTGTCCCCCCAGCCGCTAGAATCTTCGAAGATGTCCCGGTCCAAGATCTTCATCAGCTACAGCCACAAGGACAAGCTATGGCTGGAGCGGCTCGTCGAGCACCTCGGAGTCGCTCCCGACGAGGTCGCTCTCGACCTCTGGGACGACCGGCGCATCGCCATGGGGGACGAGTGGCTCGCGGAGATCACGCGAGCGATCGACCAAGCCCACGCAGCGATCCTGCTGGTCTCTCCTTCCTTCCTGGTCTCCAAGTTCATTCGCGGCGTCGAAGTGCCCCGGCTGCTGGAGCGGCGGAGCAAGGATGGGCTTCGAATCTTCCCTGTCTTGATCCGCTCGTGCGACTGGCAGGTCACCCCCTGGCTGTCCTCTTTGCAGATCCGGCCGGACGACGCCAAGCCTCTCGACCTTCTCAGCAAGGCACGGCGAGATTTCTTCCTGGCCGCGATCAGCCGGGAGGTCCGGCGCATCCTCGGGCAGCCCTCCCCCCCGTCCCGGCCCGTTCAGCCCGTTCCGATCAACCAGCCTCTCCTCATGCTCCTCCACCAGATCTCCGCCCCGCCCGCCGACTTCACCGGCCGCGAGGCGGAGCTGTTGGATCTCCACCGGTTGGTCGAGCAGGGTGGCGTCGTCATCGTGGGGATGGGTGGGCTCGGCAAGACCACCCTCGCCGAAAAGCTCGCCGAGGAGTTGAGACCCGAGTACCCGGACGCTCAGATCTACCTCGACCTGAAGGGCGTCGCCCCAACTCCTCTCTCCGCTACGGAGGCCATGGCCCACGTGGTGCGGACGTTCCATCCGGAGGCGACGGTCCCGGCTGGTGAGGCGGAGCTGCGGTCCCTCTATCGTTCAGTGCTTGATGGCAAGCGGGCGCTTCTCCTGATGGACAACGCCGCCGGCCGGGAGCAGGTCGAGCCGCTCCTCCCTCCCCGGTGCTGCCTGCTCCTCGTGACCTCGCGCTTCCACTTCCACGTCCCCGGCCTCGTGCTCAAGGATCTGGACGAGTTGCCCGAGAAAGACGCCTGCGACCTGCTGCTGCACATCGCGCCTCGCCTCGGAGACCACGCTGCCGAGATCGCTCGGCTCTGCGGCCGGTTGCCCATTGCCCTCCGCCTTGCCGGTGGTGCCTTGGCCGAGCGGCGGGACCTCTCCCCCGCCGAGTATGTCCGCAGGCTGAAAGACGCTCAGAAACGTCTGAGGCTTATCGACTCCCACCTCTCTCTGAGCTACGACCTGCTGAGCGAGGATCTCCAAAGGCGCTGGAGAGCGCTCGGGGTCTTCCCGGGAACCTTCGATGCCGCTGCTGCGGCTGCGGTCTGGGGAGTGGAGGCCGATCCTGCCGACGAGGTGCTCGGGATCCTGGTAAAGAGCAGCCTTGTAGATGGCGAGGACGGCCGGTACCGGCTCCACGATCTGGCCCGGGTCTTTGCGGAGAGCCGGCTGGATGAGGTGGAGGGGACGGAGGCTCGGTACAGACATGCGGTGTATTACGGGAGAGTCCTTAATGCCGCGGATGACCTGTACTTAGAAGGTGGTGAGTCTGTTCTGGTGGGCCTGCGGCTTTACGACCTGGAGTGGGGGAACATTCAGGCCGGATTTGCCTGGTCAGCGGAAGGGGCCGAGGCGGATGAGGCGGCAGCCAAGCTCTGTAGTGGATATCTGACTGCCGGGGAGTGCTGCCTGGGGCTGCGCCAGCCGAAGAGAGAGCAAATCCATTGGCTGGACAGCGCTCTTGCCGCTGCTCGCCGCCTCGAAGACCGCTCCGCGGAAGGGAGGCACCTCGGAAAGCTCGGCCTCGCCTATGCGGCCCTTGGCGATGTGCGTCGTGCCATCGAGCACTACAAACAACATCTCCGGATCGCCCGCGAGATTGGCGACCGGCCTGGCGAGGGTCAAGCCCTCGGCAGCCTGGGCCTCGCCTACGCGGCCTTTGGTGATGCGCGCCGCGCCATCGAGCACTACGAGCAGTGGCACCAGATTACCCGCGAGATTGGCAACCGACGCGGCGAGGGCCAAGCCCTCGGAAACCTGGGCCTCGCCTACGCAGCCCTTGGTGATGCGTGTCGCGCCATCGGGTACTACGAGCAGGTTCTCCAGATCACCCGTGAGATTGGCGACCGGCGTGGCGAGAGCAACGCCCTCGGAAACCTAGGCCTCGCCTACGCGGCCCTTGGCGATGCGCGTCGCGCCATCGGGTACTACGAGCAGGATCTCCAGATCGCCCGCGAGATCGGCGACCGGCGCGGTGAGGGCCAAGCCCTTGGAAACCTGGGCAACTCCTACGCGGCCCTCGGCGATGCGCGTCGCGCCATCGGGTACTACGAGCAGACTCTCCAGATCGCCCGTGAAGTCGGCGATCGGCGCAGCGAGGGCCAAACCCTTGGAAATCTGGGCAATGCCTACCTGGCCTTTGGCGATGCGCATCGCGCAATGGAGCATTATGACCAGCATCTCCAGACCTCCCGCGAGATCGGCGACCGGCGTGGCGAGGGCCAAGCCCTCGGCAACCTGGGCCTTGCCTACGCGGCCCTTGGCGACGCACATCGCGCCATTGAATTCCACGAGCAGCGCCTCCAGATCGCCCGTGATATTGGCGACCGGCGCGGTGAGGGACAAGCCCTCGGAAGCCTAGGCCTCGCCTATGCGTACCTTGGCGATGCGCATCGCGCCATCGAGCACTACGAGCAGGATCTCCAGATCGCCCGCGAGATCGGCGACCGGGCGGGCGAAGCGCGGGCCAGTTGGAATCTGGGCCTTTGGTATGAGGCAGAGGGTGATCTGAGGCTAGCCGCAGAGTTGATGCAGTGTTGGATTGAATACGTCCGTGAGATCGGTCACCAGGAGGCCGAGACGTGGGCAGCCGAGGTGGAAGCGATCCGCGCCCGGATCGAGGAAGAAAAGAGCCGCCCGAAGAAGGCGGCTAGAAAGAGGCGGGGGACCTCCAAGTAGCCGCGGAGCGGCGACAGAATTTAGCCTGGCGCGTGAGCGGGCTCACGCCCGGGGCTTTATTCTGTCGCCGCTTCGCGGCTGATCCGCTCGGCTTCCAGATCGCGCAGCTCGGATTCGAGGGTGAAGACCTCGCTCTTTCCAAGGCTCGATAGGAACTCCACCCTGGATTTCCCCGCAAGCTTGGCGGCCTTTCCAGACGAAAGCCGCCCCTGCTCCACGAGGATCGCTACGACGCGGTCGTCCTGAAGGAGGCGGGCGGTATAGGAGAGAGCGGCCAGGATGTCCTGACGCTCGAGGGCGTACTCCTCCATGAGCTCCTCGAAGGACATCCCCCCGGCCAGTTTGCCCACGACAAGAGACACCGGGACCCGAGTCCTCCGGATCACGGGTTGGCCAGAGGCCACTTGGTCGTCAATAACGATCCGGTCCGGCTTGCTCATCGGCGTGATCGTACACCGGGGGCGGGTGCCGCGCGGCGCGGCTGAAAAAAAGAAGAACCCCCTCCTGACCTCCCCCGCTCCCTCCCACGCACCCGCCCAGGGGGGAGGAAGCCCGCCCCCTTGCAGCTAGAAGGTGAGAGCGCCGGGGCGGCCAAAGCCGCCCCGGCGAAGGAAGTCCTTCCTTATCTATATAGGGCGATCAGACCGAGCCCCCCTCCCCCCTCGCGCGGGTGAGGGAGAGCTTGCCGGTGCGCTCCAGCGCCAGGCCTCCGGCGGCGTCGAAGAGGTGGGCGAAGTCGTAGGGGGCGCTGATCAGGGCGTCGGCGACGTTCATCGCGGCGATCAGGTCCTCGTCGAAGACGCGGAGGTGTCCGGCCAGCTCGCCGTCGTAGTAGACGGGATAGCCCCGGCCGTCGTGGTCCTTGCCCTGACGATAGCGCTTGCTCTTGCCCGTGCCGGGGTAGACGGCGGCGGCGAGCTGCGCGGACTGCTGGAGGAGGAAGTCCCCGGACGGAGCGTCACCTC
>DASPJI010000115.1:0-10032 GCA_035628695.1 Thermoanaerobaculia bacterium
GCCAGCTTATCCACCTCGATGATCTCGATGATCACATCGAAGGTCGGCGGGGCCTTGCGCTCCAGGACGGTCTTCTGCGTGCCGCGCTTGCGCGCCTCCTAATCGCCGAGCGTCACGCTCTGGATGCCGCCGACCAGGTCCGAGAGCGTCGGGTTCTGCAGCAGGTTGTCGAGCGTGTTGCCGTGCGCCGTGGCGATGAGCTGGACGCCGCGCTCGGCGATGGTGCGCGCCGCCGCCGTCTCCGCGGTGGTGCCGATCTCGTCGATGACGATCACCTGCGGCATGTGGTTCTCGACCGCCTCGATCATCACCGCGTGCTGCAGCTCGGGGGCGGGCACCTGCATGCGGCGGGCGCGGCCGATCCCGGGATGCGGGATGTCGCCGTCGCCGGCGATCTCGTTCGAGGTGTCGACCACGATCACCCGCTTGTTGAGCTCGTCGGCGAGCACCCGCGCCGCCTCGCGCAGCAGCGTCGTCTTGCCGACGCCCGGGCGGCCGAGGAGCAGGATCGACTGGCCGGCCTCGATGACGTCGCGCAGGATGTCCACCGTGCCGAACACCGCCCGGCCGACCCGGCAGGTGAGGCCGATGACGTCGCCGACCCGGTTGCGGATCGCCGAGATGCGGTGCAGGGTGCGCTCGATGCCGGCGCGGTTGTCCTTGCCGAAGCGGCCGACCCGCTCGACGACATAGGAGATGTCCTCGCGGATGACCGGTTCCGAGGACAGCTCCCGTCCGCTGTCGGGGAGGCGGGCCTCGGGCAGCCGCCCGAGGTCGAGGACCACCTCGACCAGGCTCTCCACCTCGGCCATCTCCTCGATGGCCTGGCGCAGCCGCGGCGGCATGACCGTCAGCAGCAGTTTCAGATCGTCCGTGATCGCTTCCCGGGCCACCGCTCGAATCCTCCCGCTCGATGAGCCTACAACGTTCCGCAAGGGCGGCAGGCTTCCGGAAAGAGGGGGGAGGCAAGATCGATGCCGTGAAACCCGGCGTCGCGGCCCCGCGTAGGGGAGGGGGAAAGGAGGAGAGCTGTCATGCGAATCAATTCCTGCGCCGCGGTCCTGGGGATCCTGGGCCTGGTCTTCTTCGGGGGGAACGCGGAGGCTGCCACACGGACGGAGAACTTCGCCAAGAGCTACCCGCTGGGCGCCGGCGGCGAGGTCCAGCTGCGCAATGTCAATGGGGGAGTGACCCTGGAGGCCTGGGACCGCAACGAGGTCCGGGTGGAGGCCGAGAAGAAGGCGCGGGGCCGCGATGACGCGGCGATCCGCAAGGCGTTGCAGGAGATCCGCATCGAGGTGTCGCGGACCGCCGGTGGCCTGCGGATCGAGACCCGGCTGCCGTCCCGCAAGAACGGTTTCCTCGACTGGCTCACCGGCGACGACGTCAGCACCAGCGTCGAGTACCGGATCCGGGTGCCGCGCAACTCGCCGCTGGGCATCCAGAGCGTCAACGGCGGGCTCAAGCTCACCGGCACCCGCGGCCGTGCCCACCTGACGACCACCAACGGCGGCATCGACGTCGCGCAGGTGACGGGCAATCTGCGGCTGGAGACCATCAACGGCGGCATCAACGTCGCCTCCTCGGCCGGCGCGGTCAACGCCTCCAGCACCAACGGCGGCATCGAGGTGCGGCTCGCGGACGTTCCCGATGGCAGCGACCTGTCGTTCGAGACGATCAACGGCGGCATCACCCTCCAGTTGCCGGGGGACGTCCGCGCCACGGTCGACGCGGCCACCACCAACGGCCAGGTCTCCAGCGACTTCCAGGTGAGCGGCGACACCAAGAGCCGGCGCCGCGTCGCCGGCGAGATCAACGGCGGCGGCGGCACGCTGCGCCTCCGCACCAGTAACGGCAGCATCCACATCGTCGAGGGCTGAGGCGTCTCCGGGCGCCGGCTCCTCCGGTACGGCCCTTGCACCACCTGTTCCCGGGAGTGAGGCGGCGCGGCGCGATCCGCGCCGTCTTCTTTCGGCAAGTCTTTGAACAGGTCCCGGCAGGCGCTCGCAGGAATGAACAACACGACCTCTCCAGCGTTTCCCTTGATCCATCGCCGAGCGCAGGCCGGAGAGCCATTCCGGAAGGAGGACCCATGACGATGAACAGACAGCAATGGACCCTGGTGAGCGGCCTCGGGATGGGGGCCGGCCTCATGTATCTGCTCGATCCCCAGGCCGGCGGGCGCCGCCGCGCCCTGGTGCGCGACAAGGCGGTCTCCGCCTATAGCTCGGGGAGCGACGTGCTGCGCAAGACCTCGCGCGACCTCGGCAACCGCTCCAAGGGACTGGCGGCGGGGGTGCGCTCGAAGCTGAAGAAGACGGAGGAGGACGCGGACGATCTGGTGCTCCGCGACCGGGTGCGCTCGAAGATGGGCCGCTGGGTCTCGAAGGCCGGAGCGATCGACGTGACGGTGCAGGATTGCGTGGTGACGCTGCGCGGCCATGTGCCCGAGGACGAGGTGGACCGCCTGCTCAAGAAGGTGCGCAAGGTCAAGGGTGTCGAGGACGTCGTCTGCGAGCTCGCGATCGGCGACTCCGAGGACGCCTCCTCTCTGCTGAGCGAGGGGGAGGTGCAGGGGAGCACCCGCAACTGGTCGAAGGCCGCGCGCCTGCTGGCCGGGACGGCCGGCGGCGCCCTGGCGGTGGCGGCGCTGACGCAGCGCAGCAAGATGGCTCCGGCCCTGGGGGCCACTCTGGGGACGGTGGGCCTCGGCCTGCTGGCCGGCGGCGTCGGCGGCTCCAACGTGAACCCCAAGCGCCTGCTCAAGCGGCGCGGTCATAGCCAGGACCAGGGCCAGAGCCTGACGGACGGTGAGTCCGGGCAGTCGTTCGGCGATATGAGCGGCGACGGCCTCGAGTCCAAGGCGCTCGCCGACAGCGGCGGCGACGGCAGCGCGGTGCGGCACCACGACAGCCACGAGCACGGCAAGTCCGAGAGCAAGTCCGACCGCTTCGACTACGAGCCGGTCCACACCCACTGAGGTCCCGCGCGGATCCTACGAGGCCCCGGCCGCCGTGCCGGGGCCTTCCTCTAGGTGGTGTCCTTACTCAGTGTAGGTGGTGGAGGCGAGGAGAGGACGCCCCCGGCTCTCGCCGAGGGTAGGGGGTTAGCAAATGTCGTTTATGCTGTCAGGGAGACAGATGCGGCAGGAACCGGTTGCGCACCCGGCGGCGCAATAAGATACGGTGTCGCCGCCCGCAGCTTTCACCAACAGTCCCTCCCCCAGCTTGCGCACCGTCTCCTTCGCCAGCACCAGCTTCTTCGTCTTCTTCTTCATCGCCACTCCTTAGTAGGTACGCGCCACCTGGCGCGGGAGCATTGTACCCCCGGAGAGGCGCGTTATACCGCACGCGAGCCGGGCATGAACGGAGACTTGAACCGGGAAATTTCTGGACTCCGTGCTCTACCCACCACGTTTCGATTGCATCCGTTGGCCTGGGAATCTCGCCCTCGATGCCTACCCGCGGGGGACGCCGTGCTCTGTGACACAATCTGCCGCCGAAAGGAGAGAGGCGCGTGCGCAGAGTCGGAGTCTTCGGCTGGGGGATCGTCGCTCCCAAGTCACCCAATATCGAGGCGTTCGCCGGCAATCTCGAGCGGGCGGATAGCTGGCTGGAGCCGTTCAACGGCTTCGGCCCGGACAACTTCCTGGTCGGCCGCCCCGACTTCTCCTTCGAGGGCTACCACGACTGGATCGCGGCGCGCTTCCCTCCCAGCCGCTTCCGTCAGCTCCAGGAGAAGATGGACTACCCGACCCTCTACACGGTGGGCTCCTTCATCCAGTCTCTGGAGCAGAACCCCGGCCTCGAGGAGGAGCTGCGGCGGCTGGGCACCGCCGCCCACGTCTACGTCGGCACCGGCCTGGGCAACGTCGCCACCATCGCCGAAGGCGCCCTCACCCTCGACCGCGCGCAACGCCGCTGGGACCGCTTCTGGGCCGAGCGCAACCCGGCGATGCGCGAGCACCTCGCCGCCATCGCCGAGGCGGCGCCGACCGACCCCGCCGTGCCGCCGCGGCCCGAGACCGCGCCCCCCGAGGATCGCGACGACGCCGAGCGGGCCTGGTGGCACTACTGGGCCGCCCGGTCCGCCGAGCTGCGCCAGTACCTCGCCGAGCTCGCCGAGATCGAGGGGCTCTCCGTCCAGGGCGATGTCGAGCACGGCAAGATGAGCGTGATGAAGGAGAAGCAGCGCCGCACGGCGCAGCTCCAGAAGCGCTGGCAGACGCCGACGCCCCCCTGGCAGTCGGTCTCCGCCAACCTGGTCTGGAACATCTCCAACACGCCCGCCGCCCAGGTCTCCATGCTCGGCCACATCACCGGCCTGGCGTTCGCGCCGGTCGCCGCCTGCTCCACCTTCGGCGTCTGCCTCAAGCTCGGCATGGACGCCATCGCCCGCGGCGAGGCCAAGGCCGTCGTGGTGGGCGCCACCGACCCGCCGCCCCACCCGATGGTGGTGGGGGCCTTCTTCGCCGCGCGCGTCATCTCGGCCGACGCCGACGTCTCGAAGCCGCTGACCGGCCTGCGCGGCACCCACGTGGCCGGCGGCGCGGTCGTCTGGATCGTCGGCGACTACGAGTACATGACCGCCAAGGGCTTCAAGCCGCTGGGGATGGAGCCGATGGCCGTCGGGGTGAGCTCCGACGCCGACCACATCATCACCCCGTCGGCCGAGGGGCCCACCGCGGCGATCCACCAGGCGTTCGAGCTCTCCGGCATCCGCCCCGACGAGATCGCCTCCTGGGACCTCCACGCCACCGCCACCCCCGGCGACTACAAGGAGGTGTCGACGATGCGCGGCGTGGTCCCCGCCTCGGTGCTGGTCACCGCCCGCAAGGGGACCTTCGGCCACGGCATGGCCGCCGGCGGCGGCTGGGAGCTGACCGCCCAGTACCTCGGCTACGAGCGGGGGCAGCTCTACCCGACGCCGCTCCACCTCGAGGAGGTCAACCGCCAGATCGCCGGCGTTCACGACCTCTACGTCTTCGACCGGCCCTGTGACGCGCCGAAGGGGCCGGCCGGCAAGCTCTCGATGGGGATCGGCGGCATCAACGCCTGCGTCATCTCGCGACCCTGGTGATCCTGGTGAGAGCCCGGTTCCTGCTATAGTTCTCACCTCGAAGTCATGAAGGTCCTCGTCACCGGTGGCACCGGCTTCCTCGGTCGCCGCATCGTCTCGGAGCTCGCGCCGCGCCACTCGCTGCGCCTGCTGGTCCGCTCCACCGCCTCCCGCGAACGTTTTCCGGCAGGGGTCGAGTTCGCCACGGGTGACGTCACCGACCGGGCGAGCCTGGAGCGGGCGGCCGCCGGCTGCGACGCGGTGATCCACGCCGCCGCCCTGGTCAAGATCCTGGCGCCGCCGGCCGACTTCGACCGCATCAACGTCGCCGGGCTCGACAACGTCCTCCACGCCGCGGAGCAGGCGGGGACGGTCGAGAAGGTGGTCTACGTCTCGAGCTTCATGGCCCTGGGCCCCACCGAGGCGGGGCCGGGCGGCATGCTCGACGAGAAGGCGGATTTGCGCGACCGTTCCTGGATCAACGACTACGAGCGCACCAAGGCGCACTCCGACCGCCAGGCCCGGAAAGCCATCGCCGACGGCGCGCCGGTGGTCATCGTCTACCCCGGCGTGATCTACGGGCCGGGGGAGATGACCGAGGGGAACATCGTGGTGCGGCACGTCCTCGACTTGGTGCACCGCCGCCTGCCGGCCTTGCTGGGGTCGCCCGCGCGGCGCTGGAACTACGTCTATGTGGATGACGTCGCCCGCGGCGTCGCCCTGGCGCTGGAGAAGGGCGACCCGGGGAGCCGCTACGTCCTGGGCGGCGAGAACATCGCCCAGGGGGACTTCTACGCGCTGGTCGAGCGGCTGACCGGCGTCAAGGTGCCGTCCCTGCGCATGCCGGACGGGATCGCCAAGGCCGCCGGCGCGGCGCAGAAGACCTGGGCGCGGCTGCGCGGCACCACGCCCCAGCTCACCCCCGACCTGGTGGAGGTCTACCGGCACGACTGGGCGTTCAGCTCGGCGCGCGCGGAGGCCGAGCTGGGCTACCGCTGGCGCCCCCTCGCCGAGGGGCTCGCCACTACCCTCACCTGGTTGAAGGAGACAGGCCAGTGGAAACCGTGAGCGCGCCGCCGGCGCCTTCTTCAGGGGTCCGCCGGGGGCTCTCCGGCGGCGAGCTGCTGCGCAAGGTCGTCCATATGTCGATGGGGCTGTTCGCCCTGTCGCTGCGCTGGCTGGGGCCGTTCTGGGGCGCCGTGCTGGCGCTGACCGCCCTGGCCTTCAACCTCTTCCTGTTCCCGCGCCTCGGCGGCCGGCGCCTCTGGCGCCAGCACGAGGTGAGCCGGGGCTCGTCCATCGGGATCGTCCTCTACCCGCTGGCGGTGCTGATCCTGATCCTCGTCTTCTATCGCCGGCTCGAGGTGGCGGCGGCGGCCTGGGGGATCCTGGCCTTCGGCGACGGCATGGCCTCGGTGGTAGGGATGCAGTTCGGCCGCCGCAAGCTCCCCTGGAACCCGGGCAAGAGCTGGCTGGGGTCCATCGCCTACGTCTTCTTCGGCGGCATGGCGGCCGCCGCCCTGTTGCTGTGGACGGCGCCGGGGCAGTACTCGCCGGCCTTCGCCCTGACCTGCGGCCTAGTGACCGCCCTCCTCGCCGCCGGGCTCGAGTCACTGCCCCAGGGGCTCGACGACAACATCGGCGTGCCGCTGCTGTCAGGCCTGTTCCTGCTCGGCCTGCTGCTCACCCAGGGGCGCTGGGATGACTTCTGGGCGCAGGAGGGGCTCGCCACGCGGCTCCTCCTGGCCGCGGCGGTCAACGCCGCGCTCGCCGGACTGGCCTACGCGGCGAAGACCGTGGACCGCTCCGGGTTGGTGGTCGGCTTCCTGGTCGGGTTCTCCATCTTCGCCTTCGCCGGCTGGCAGGGGTTCCTGATCCTCCTCACCTTCTTCATCATCGGCAGCGCCTGCACCAAGATCGGCTACCGGCGGAAGGCGGCGGCCAAGCTGGCGCAGGAGAAGGGGGGGCGGCGCGGGGCGCGGCACGCCCTGGCCAACGCCGGTGTGGGCATGGCCTGCGCGCTGTTCCTGGCGCTGACGCCGCACCCGGTGCTCTTCGGCCTGGCCCTGGCCGGCGCCTTCGCCACCGCCGCCTCCGACACCGCCTCCAGCGAGATCGGCCAGCTCCTCGGCCGGCGCACCTTCCTCCTCACCACCTTCCGGCCGGTGCCGCGGGGGACGGAGGGGGCGGTCTCGGTCGAGGGGACCCTCGCCGGAGTGATCGCCTCGCTGGTCATCGGCGGCCTCGGCGCGCTGCTGGGGCTCTATCCCTGGCTGGGGGTCGCCTTCGTGGCGGTGGCCGCGTTCGTCGGCACCACCTTCGAGAGCCTGGTGGGGGCGGCGCTCGAGAAGCGCAACCTCCTGGACAACGAAGCCCTGAATTTCCTCAACACCCTGGTCGGCGCCCTGGTGGCCGCCGCCTTCGCTCCGCTGGTGGTTCCATGATCAGCCAGACCGAACGTGTCGGGGCGCCCGCCCCGTCGAAGCTCAGCCTCTACACCCAGCTCGCGCGGCCGTTCACCCTGCTGCCGCCGCTCCTGGGGATCGTCTCGGGCGCCGTCTGCGCCTTCGGCTCGGTGCACAACCCCGATCCCCTGAACCGGCTGACCCTGTCGGTGATCCTCACCGTGTTGCTGGGCTCCCTCTGCGCCAGCTTCATGAACGCGGCGTCCAACGCCATCAACCAGATCTACGACCTGGACATCGACCGGCTCAACAAGCCGAACCGGCCGCTGGTGACCGGGGCGCTGTCGGTGCGCGAGGTCTGGGGGTTCAGCTGGATCTTCTATGCCCTGGCGCTGATCCCGACCTGGCTGGTGGTGCCGTACCCGTACGAGACCTTCATGGAGAAGCTCACGGCGCCGGTCCGGTACCACGAGACCTTCTTCATCTATCTGGTGGGCCTGCTCTTCACCTTCATCTACTCGGCGCCGGAGCTGGGGCGGACCAAGGCCAAGGGGATGCTGGCCAACTTCACCATCGCCATTCCGCGGGGGTGCCTGCTCAAGGTCGCGGGCTGGGCCATGGTGGCGAGCGTCTGGGCCACGGAGCCCTGGTACATCGGCGCGGTCTTCGCCTTCTTCCTGATCGGCGCCGCCTCGACCAAGGACTTCGCCGATATCGAAGGGGACGCGGCGGGCGGCTGCAAGACGCTGCCGATCCTCTATGGAGTGGAGAAGGCGGCGTGGATCATCAGCCCCTTCTTCGTCCTCCCCTGGCTGCTGCTGCCGCTGGGCGCCTTCCTGCCGGACCCGCAGAGCCCGGAGCATCCGATCCTCACCGGCAACCCCTGGATGCTGACCGGCCTGGGCGTGCTGCTCACCGTCTGGGGCATCTACACCGTCTACCTCCTGCTGCGCGACCCCGAGTCGCTCACCAAGACGGAGAACCACCCCTCCTGGAAGCACATGTACCTGATGATGATGGCCGCCCAGGTGGGGTTCGCGCTGGCCTACCTGTTCTGAGGCTCGTCCGGCAGGCTGCGTGGCACGTAGATTGAACGTAGACTGGTAGAGAGGCAGCCGCCTCCGCTTTTCTCTTTCGATCGAGGGATCTCGTATGCCTGACGACTACATGACGACGGACGAGCCGCTGAAGCGTCCGCTTGCCGACGAGCTCTCGGCCGCCGTGGCCGAGGATCTGGAGACGTTCGACTCCGCCCAGGCCGAGCGCGACTCCGACGACGCCTTCGCCAGCGGGAGCGCCGGCGACCGCGAGCTGCCGAGCACCGGGCTCCTCTCCTTCTACGACCGCCTGCGCGACCGGATCCTGAGGACGGCCGAGAAGCGCGGCGGCAAGCTGAGCGAGGGGACGCTCAAGGCGCTCCTCCTGGTGCCGGACGTCTTCATCCTGCTGGTCCGCCTGACCCTGGACAAGAACGTGCCGGCCTCGACCCGCGCCATGATCGGCGGCGCCCTGGCCTACTTCGTCCTGCCGGCCGACCTGCTGCCCGAGATGCTCCTGGGCGGCGTCGGCTTCATGGACGACCTGGTCCTGGCGACGGCCGTCCTGTCGCAGGCCTTCAGCGGCGACCTGGAGCCCTACGCCCGCAAGCACTGGAGCGGCCCGGACGACCTGCGGGTCGTTCTGCAGGACGTGACCACGACCGCCCAGTCCCTCCTCGGCCAGAACCTCTACGGCAAGCTCCGCGGCCTGATGTCCCGCCGCGGCATCCAGGTGCAGGAGGACGACCGCTACGAAGAGGAAGAGGATGGCTACGACTCGGGCTACGGCGAAGCCCCGCCGCGCCCCCGTCGCTGAGCGGCGCTGAGCGCCTCCACCTTCCAGGCTTCGGCCCCGGGGCTCCCCCGGGGCCGAAGCGCTTCAGGGTCCCCATTGACCGGCACGGGAGCACCTTTCTTCATGGGGTGGTGCATGCCCCCATCTCTGGACAAGGAGGATCGTATGAAGAAGGCTCTGCTCTGGTCCGTGTTCGCCTGGATGCTCTGCACCGGTTTGGCCGTCGCCGGAGAGCCGGTGGCGCCTCTGCCGCAGACTCCACAGCCGGCGATCGCGGGCGAGTCCTGCCATGGACAGCCGGTATCGCCGCTGGTGGCGGACGCAGCCTCGACGGTGCCCGCGCCCCTCGACCTCTTCACCCCCGAGCCGCAGCAGGCGGCCATCTGCCCCCTGATCGGCTGCGTCGATGACCAGTACTGCCGCCGCGACCGGGACTGCACGGCCGCGCCGGGCGGCGTCTGCAACCTCTTCTGCCCGACCCGGGGCTGCTGCTCGTACACCGGGTAGCCGCTCCTGCCCGCCCGTCCCCCGGACCTGCGGTCTCGGGGGACGGCACCCTCCCGAATTACTCGCGGAGCGGGTCCAGGCGCTCGGGCCGCGTGCCGTGCCGGCGGATCAGCTCGTCCAGGATCTCGCGCACCGGCTCGAAGCCGCCGTCGGGGAAGTTGTCGGGGTTGTCCCAGAACTCGGCCAGCGCGCCGGTGCCCCAGCGCTCGTAGACCGCCACCTTGAGCAT
>DASPJI010000116.1:0-6155 GCA_035628695.1 Thermoanaerobaculia bacterium
CGGTACTCCATTCGCGTGTCGTTCCAGCCGAGCACCACCTGATGGCGCTCCGTGTCGCTCAGCCAGGCCAGACGCGAGAGGGGGAGGTCCGGGTCCGCGACCGCGGCGGCGAGCAGGTTCTCCAACTGCCCGGCCATGCGCGCCGGCGTCGGCGCGTCGAAGAGGTCGGTGCTGTACTTCCAGGTGCCGAGGAAGCCCGCATCGACCGGCGCCATGGCGAGCGCCAAGTCGAACCGCGCCGTACCGAGATCGATCTCGCTCGGCTCCAGGGTCAGCTCCGGCAGCTCGAGGCGGCGTAGCGGCGCGCTCTGCTCGACGAACAGGATCTGGAACAGCGGCGTGCGCGACAGGTCGCGCTCGGTGTGCAGCGCGTCGACCAGCGTCTCGAACGGCAGGTCGTGATGCGCATAGGCGGCGAGCGCCGTCTCCCGGACGCGTTGCAGGAGCTGCCGGAAGCTCGGGTCGCCCCCCGCCCCCCCGAGGTCAATGCGCAGCACGAGGTTGTTGATGAAGACGCCAATGAGGTCCTCGAGCTCGCGCCGGTTGCGGCCGGAGATGGGCGTGCCGAGCACCAGGTCCTGCTGGCCGGTGGAGCGGTGCAGCAGGGCGGCGAAGCCGCTCAGCAGGGCCATGAACGGCGTCGCCCCGGCCTCTCGGGCGAGCGCCGTGAGCGGCCAGGTGAGCCGCTCGGGGAGGAGCTGCTCGTGGTGCGCGCCGCGGTGCGACAGGACCGATGGCCGCGGCCGGTCGGTGGGCAGCTCGAGGACCGGCGGCGGCCCGTGGAGCACCTGGCGCCAGAAGGCGAGGCGCGCCTCCAGCGCCTCGCCGCGCAGCCACTGGCGCTGCCAGTAGGCAAAGTCGGCGTACTGGACGGCGAGGTCCGGGAGGGGTGCTCCCTGATAGAGGGCGGTCAGCTCGCGCACGAAGACGCCAAGCGACCAGCCGTCGGCCGCGATGTGGTGCCACGACAGGACGAGGCCGTGGTCCCTGGGACCGCCGGCCGTCAGCACGGCCCGCACGAACGGGCCCTGGTCGAGCGCGAAGGGTAGGCGGGCCACCGCGGCGGCGATCCCCTCCTCCTCCATGCGGCGCCGCGACTCGGGCAGTGCCATGAGATCGATCACTGGTAGCAGCAGGGAGGACGGCGGCGCCACCACTTGGGACGGCTCGGTGCAGTCGCCGCGGAAAGTCGTTCTCAAAGCCTCGTGGCGCTCGACGATGCCGTCCAGCGAGCGCGCGAGCGCCGCCACGTCCAAGACGCCACTGAGGCGCAGGAAAGCGGCGATGTTGTGCACCGGGTTCTCGGGGTCGAGCTGGTGGAGGAACCAGAGGCGCCGCTGGGCGAAGGAGAGCGGCGCGCTCCCCTCGCGCGGCACCGCCCGCAGAGGTGGCGCCTCGGGGACCGCCGGCGCCGCCATGCCGTCGAGCAGCGCGGCGAGGCCGGCGATGGTCGGCGACGAGAACAGGCTGTCGAGCGGCAGCTCGACGCCGAAGGCCTCGTTGATGCGGGAGACCATCTGCGTCGCCCTGAGCGAGTCGCCCCCCATCTCGAAGAATCCATCCTCGACCCCGGCGGCGGCGACCTCGAAGACCTCGCACCAGATCAGGGCCAGCCGCTCCTCGGTCGGAGTGCGCGGCGCCACCCCGGCGGCGGGTGCCTCGCCGGGGCGAGCCTCCCCCGCCTGCCAGGCGTCCAGGGGATCGAGCCGGCCGGCCAGGAAGTCCTCGCGGCACGAGCGCCGGCGCACCTTGCCGCTCGACGTCTTGGGGAGGGTGTTCGGCTTGATCAGGGCGACGGCGTGCACCGGCACCTCGTGCTCCTCCGCCACCGCCCGGCGCACGGCCTCGATGACGCCATGGAGGTCGCGGCGCCAGATGCGCTCCACCTCGTGGACGATCACCAGCCGCTCCTCGCCGTCCACCTCCACCGAGAAGGCGGCGCCGCCCCCCGGCCGCAGCGCCGGATGGCTCCGCTCCGCCGTCAGCTCGATGTCCTGTGGGTAGTGGTTGCGGCCGCGGATGATGACCAGGTCCTTGACGCGGCCGGTGACGTAGAGCTCGCCGCCGGCGAGGAAGCCGAGGTCGCCCGTCCGCAGGAACCCGGAGCCGAACGTCTCCCGTGTCGCGTCGGGGCGCTCCCAGTAGCCGGCCGCGACGCTCTCGCCGCCGACCTGGATCTCGCCGACCCGCCCCTCCGGCAGGGTCTCGCCGCTCTCGGGATCGACGATGTGCACGTCCTGCCCGAGCCAGGCGCCGCCGCAGGCCACCAGCATCCGGGAGGGACGGCCGAGCGCGGCGGGGACCGCCTCGTTGCGACCCAGCGCCTCGGCATCGACCTCGCGGACGGCGGCCTGTTGCCCCGGGGTGCCGCCGGTGACGAACAGCGTCGCCTCCGCCAGGCCATAGCAGGGATAGAAGGCTTCGCTGCGGAACCCGTACGGCGCTAACGTCTCGCTGAAGAGTCGCAGCGTCTCGGCGCGCACCGGCTCCGCGCCGTTGAAGGCGACCTGCCAGGAGGAGAGGTCGAGTCCCGCCAGCGCCGCCGGCTCGATCTTGCGCGCGCACAGCTCATAGGCGAAGTTGGGACCACCGCTGGTCGTCGCCCGGTAGCGGCTGATGGCGCGCAGCCAGCGCACCGGCTGCTGGAGGAACGCCACCGGCGCCATCAGCACACAGGAGGCGCCGGCGAACAGCGGTTGTAAAACGTTTCCAATCAACCCCATGTCGTGGTAGAGAGGGAGCCAGCCGGCGATCACCGAATCTTCGGACTGGCCGAAGGCGAGCTGGATCATCCGCTCGTTGTGCACGAGGTTGCCGTGGGTGACCATCACCCCCTTGGGCGTTGCCGTGGAGCCCGAGGTGTACTGCAGGAAAGCGGTCCTGTGCGCCATCGCCGCCGGCTCCGCCTCGGGCGTCCAGCGCTCGGCCCATTCGGCGTCGAGCTCCTCGGTCGCCACCCAGCGCACCTCCCGCAGCCCCGGCACCTGCGCCGCGAAGCTGGGAGCGAGCTCCGCCAGCGCCGGATTGGTCAACGCGAACCGCGGCCGGGCGTCCTTGACGATGGCGGCGAGCCGCGCGTCCGGACGGTTGGCGCGGGGCGGGTAGGCCGGCACGGCGATCACGCCCCCATAGAGACAGCCCAGGAACGAGACGACGAACTCCAGGCCCGGCGGACAGAGCAGGAGGGCCCGCTCCCCGGCGGCGCCGCTCTCCTGGAGATAGGCCCCCACGGCGCGCGCCCGGCGGTCGAGCTCCGCAAAGGTGAGCGAGGCCACCTCCTCTTCGCCGTCGGCGAGGAACCGGTAGGCGATCTTCGCCGCCTGACTGGCCGCCCTCTGGCGGAGGATCTCGACGAGCGTCGGCGCGGAATGACTGGGTGGCCACGTCATGATGAAAGCCTCTCTTGAATTTCTCGGGCGGTCCCGCAACCGATCAGTTCTTCAAGCCTTGCCCATCGTCGACCCGCCGTCGACTTCGAGGACCCTGCCGGTGAAGAATTCACATTCGATGATGAAGCGGACGGCACGCCAGATGTCCTCCGGCTGTCCCAGGCGACCGAGGGGGATCTCGCCGGTCAGGCGCGCCAGGGCCTCGTCCGCGATGCCCTCGAGGAAGGTGGTGCTCGTCACGCCAGGAGCGATGCCGCCGACGCGGATCCCGAGCCCCGCGAGCTCGAGAGCCCATGTACGGGTGGCGGCGTCTAGGCCGGCCTTGGACGCGGCGTAGTTCGCCTGCCCGGGGTTGCCGGCGCGTGCGATGGAAGAGAGGTTGATGATCACCCGGTCTTCCTGCACCTCGCTCCCGGCCATGTGGAGAGAGGCTTCGCGGGTCATCAGGAAAGGCCCGGTGAGATTGACGTCCAGCACCTTGCGCCATTGCGCCACCGGGAGGCGCGTGAATTGATCACCTTCGCGGGTGAGGAGCGTGCCGTCGCGGATGATTCCGGCGCTGTTGATCAATACATTGAGGCCGCCGATCTCGGCGACCGACGACGAGTAGAACGATTCGACGGACGCCTCGTCCGTGACGTCCAGCTTGCCGGCGACGAGCTGCCCGGCGAGGCCGTCCGCCTCGGACACCAGGCGCCGCAGGCCGGCGGCATTCGTATCGCCCGCGGCCACCCTGGCGCCGGCACGGACCAGCTCGAGGGCGAAGTAGCCGCCAAGCCCGCCGGCGGCTCCCGTCACCACCGCCTTCACCTCCGTCAGCCTCATTCCACCTCTCGCTTTCTTCCGGCACTTTTGAAACAGTCAATTCCTGTCACATACGACCCTGGCAACCGGCTCGATCCCTGGTCTGTCTAGGCTGAAAAATGATAGCATCCCGGCTTGTTTTTCCCGCAGGCCCCGAGAACATAGAGGGAATCATGAGCCAGCTCAACCAGGACCTTCGTTTCGCCTTTCGCAACCTTCGCAAGCAGCCCAGCCTTGCGCTCGCCGCGATCCTGACCCTGGCCTTAGGCATTGGCGTCAATACCGGTATCTTCAGCATCGTCGATTCGGTGCTCCTCACGCCACCACCGTTCCGAGAGCCCGACCGGCTCGCCATCGTGTGGGGCTCGAACCCGGAGCTGGCAAAAATGCTGGCCGTGGAGGACAAGCTGCCGGCGTCCAATGCTCTTCTCTACGATTGGCAGAAGGCGAGTCGCTCCTTCGAGAGCCTGGCGCTGCTGCAGGCCAATCGGATGGTCATGACCCGACAGGGGGAGCCCCAGCAGTTGGGAGCCGTCAGCGTCACCGGCGACTTCTTCAAAGTCCTTGGGACCTCGCCCCTCCTCGGCCGGACCATCGAGCCGGCAGACGACAATCTGGGCAGTCCGACCGTGGTGGTGCTCTCTCACAATCTGTGGCAGCGCTCGTTCAGCGGCGACCGCGGGGTGATCGGCAAAGTGGTCACCCTGAGCAACAACCCGTTCACCGTGATCGGCGTGCTGCCGCCCCGCTTCACCTTCCCGCGCGGCGGTTCCGAGATGCCGGCCGGCTTCGGCTTCTCCCCGGAGCCGGACATCTGGGTGCCGCTGGCCCTCACGCCCGAGGGGCGGCAGGACCGGGGGGGCCGCGGCAGCGTGGTGATCGGGCGCCTCAAGCCGGGGGTCGATCTGGCCACCGCGGAGACGGAGATCAGGACCATCACTCAGCGCTTCGGCGAAACCTACCCCCAGACCGACGCGGGCTGGAGCGCGCGGCTCCAGCCGCTGACGGAGCAGATGCTGGGCAACCTCCGGCCGGCGCTGCTGGTGCTCTGGGCTGCGGTCGGGCTCGTCCTGCTGATCGCCTGCGCCAACGTCGCCAGCCTGCTCCTCGCCCGGGCGGCCTCGCGCCAGAAGGAGATCGCCCTGCGCATGGCGATGGGAGCCGGCCGCCGACGCGTGGTCTCCCAACTGCTCACCGAGAGCGCCCTGCTGTCGCTGCTGGGCGGCTTGCTGGGGGTCGCGCTGGCGTGGTACGGCCTGCGCGCCTTCGAAGCCTTCGTCCCCGCGGGCCTGGTGGGGGCCGCGACCTTCTCTCTCAGCCTGCGGGCGCTGGCCTTCACCGCGGCCCTCTGCCTCCTGGCCACGGTGCTGGCGGGCCTGGTCCCGGCGTTCCAGATGACCCGGCCGGACCTCGCCGGCTCGTTGCGCGAAGGCACCCGGGCGGGAGCCGGCACGGTGGGCAGCCGCCGCACGCGGAGTGGCCTGGTGGTGGCGGAGGTGGCTCTCGCGGTGCTGCTGCTGGTCGGTGCCGGCCTGCTGCTGCGCAGCTTCGTCCGCCTGCTGAACGTCGACCCCGGCTTCCGCACCGAGCAGGTTCTCGCCTTCGAGCTGGGCATGCCGCCTGACCGCGTGCCGCCGGCCGAGCGCATCCCCTTCCTCGATCGGGTCGTCGATCAAGTGCGGACGGTGCCGGGTGTGGAGTCCGTCGCTCTGATCTCCGACCTGCCCATGGGAGGCAACGAGGGCTTCACCAACTTCACCATCGAAGGGCGGCCGGAGCCGACGCCGGAGGAGGCGCTCACCCAGGTGGCGGCGCTGCGCACCGTCTCGGCCGGCTATTTCGAGATCATGGAGATCCCCCTGCGCCGCGGCCGTCTCCTCGCCGCCACCGACCGCAGGGAGACGCTGCCGGTGGGCGTCATCGACGAGGCCCTGGCCGGCACCTTCTTCCCCAACGAGGATC
>DASPJI010000117.1:0-8342 GCA_035628695.1 Thermoanaerobaculia bacterium
TCATCATGATGGGGCCCGAGACCGCCGCGCACCATGACCTGATCATCCGCTTCGGCGGCCCCCTGGCCTGGTCGCAGCACCTCAACAGCGCCGGCATGGGCGCGGGGCTCGCCTCCGTCCGCATCCACGAATCCCCCGAGCTGCCGCGTCTCCAGGGCAAGCTGCGGGAGAACCTCGCCCTGTTCGACAGCCTGATCGGCACCGAACAGAGCGGCGACGATTTCTCCATCCGCATGGTCGTGATCGGTTCCGAGGCCGCCGCGGCGGACGCCTCGGGCAAGATCTTCGAGCGCGGCTTCTACACCTCCCCGGTCTTCTTCCCCATCGTCGAGAGGGGTAAGGCCGGGCTGCGGGTGATGCTGCGGGCCGATAACCGTCCGGAGGACATCCGGACCTTCTGCGAGCTCGTGCGCGACGCCGTCGAGCTCGACTGATGAACGGAGGAGCCGTGCCCGAGCGGCTGGTCTGCCGCAGCATGCTGATGACCTGTGCTCTCTACCCGCGCCAGTACGGCAAGGCGGAGGAGACGGGCGCCGACGTCGGCACCATCGACCTCGAGGACTCGGTGCCCGCGGCCCGCCGCGACGAGGCCCGCCGGCTCGCTCTGTCCTTCTTCAAGGGGAGGCGGGAGCCCTGCCTGCGGACATTGCGCACCCTGCGCATCAACAGCCTGCGCACCCCCGACGGCCTGCGCGACATCCTGGCGCTGCTGGAGAGCGGCGCCAGGCCCGAGGCCCTCCTGGTCCCCAAGGTCGACTCGGCCCAGGACCTCCTCATCCTGCAGGAGCTGCTGGGCCGCGCCCTGACCGACACCCTCTTCCTGGTGGTCATCGAGACCGCAGCCGGGCTCTGCGCCGTGGAAGAGATCGCCGCCGCCACGCCGCGTGTCCGGGCGCTGGTCTTCGGCGCCGCCGACTTCTCGTCCGAGATGGGGACCTCCATGTCCTGGGAGCACATGCTGCATGCCCGCTCCCGGATCCTGGTGGCCGCCGCCCGCGCGGGCATCCCGGCGATGGACGCGCCCTGCTTCGAAGTCCAGGACGAGATGGCGCTCCGCGTCGAGGTCCGGAAGTCCCAGGAGCTCGGCTTCCACGGCAAGGCCGCCATCCACCCCTGCCAGGTGGCGGCGATCAACGAGGGCTTCACGCCGGGGCCCGAGGCGATCGACCGCGCCCGGCGTATCGTCGAGCTGACTGAGCGGCGCGCCGGACAGATCTGCGTCCTCGATGGTGACATGATCGGGCCGCCGATGGTCCTCGCCGCCCGCCGCCTGCTGTCCCAGGTGGAGACGTTGGAGGCCGCGGGCAAGCTCGAGCCTGTGAACGGTCTGGAGCTGGCGGGCCGGTCCCCGCTCTGAGGCACCTGCCCCCGAGGAGATCCATGGATCAGATCCGCGCCTACAAGAAAGTCGGGGAGCGCCGCTGGCGCGAGGCCCGAGGCCTGTATTTCGAAGATGTCGAGGTCGGTGCGATCGTCGAGCACCGGCCGGGCCGCACCGTCACCGAGGCCGACAACATCTGGCAATCGCTGCTCGCCATGAACCTCCACCCTCTGCACATCGACAGCGCCTACTGCGCGCAGACCGAGTGGAAGCGGCCGCTGATGTCGAGCCTGGTGACGTTCTCCCTCGTCGCCGGCATGAGCGTCCAGAGCACCAGCGCCAAGGGGCTCGCCAACCTCGGCTGGGACAAGATCCGCCTCCTCGCCCCGGTGTTCGCGGGCGACACCGTCTACGCCGAGAGCGAGTACCTGCGCAAGCGGCTCTCGAAGTCGCGCCCCCACCAGGGCCTGGTCACCTGCGCCACCCGGGGCGTCAAAGCCGACGGCACGCTGTTCCTGACTTGCCGGCGGACCTTTCTGCTCCCCACCCGCGAGCACGGCCTCGAAGACGGTGCCGGCTACTAGCGCGCGGACCCACGTCGTGATCTGCGACGGCTTCGGCGGCCCCGAGGTCCTGAAGATCGTGGAGGCCCCGCGGCCCGTGCCGGGACCGGACGAGCTCCTGGTCCGGGTCCGGGCGGCCGCCCTCAACAACGCCGACCTGCTGCAGCGCGACGGCTCGTACTCGCCGCCGCCAGGGGAGTCCGAGATCCTCGGCGTCGAGATCGCCGGCGAGGTGGAGGAGATGGGGGAGCGGGTCTCCGGCTTCCAGCGCGGACAGCGGGTCTTCGGCCTGGTGGGCAGCGGCGGCTACGCCGAGCACTGCCTCCTGGACGCCGGCATGGCGATCCCGGTTCCCGACGGCTGGTCCTGGACCGAGGCCGCGGCGGTCCCCGAGGCCTACTTCACCGCCGACACCACCCTGTTCGAGCTCGGCGGGCTGGCCGCCGGCCAGTCGGTGCTGATCCACGCCGCCGGCAGCGGCATCGGCACGGTCTGCATCCAGCTCGCCCGCTTCACCGGCGCCCGGGTCCTCTGCACCGCCGGCTCGGACGAGAAGCTCGCCCGCTGCCGCGAGCTCGGCGCGGACGCCGGCTTCAACTACAAGACGGAGGACTGGGCCGCGGAGGTCCTGCGGGCCACCGGCGATGCCGGCGATACCGGCGGCGCTGGCGTCGACGTGGTCTGGGACGTCGTCGGTGCCACCTATCTGGCCCGCAACCTCGCGGTCCTCAGGGACGGCGGCCGGCTCGTCCAGGTAGGGCTCCTGACCGGCTGGGAGACGGAGATCGACCTCCTGCCCTTGGTGCTGCGGCGGCTCCAGATCAAGGGCTCGTCCATGCGCCCCCGTTCCCTCGCCGACAAGCGGGCGATCACCCGCAAGTTCCGGGAGCGCTGGCTGCCCCTCCTGGAGGAGAGGAGGCTGCGGCCGGTGATCGATTCGGTCTTTCCCCTGGAGCGGGTGGCCGAGGCCCACGCCCGGATGGAGGCCCACCTCAATTTCGGTAAGATCCTGCTGACGATCGACTGAAACCGGCAAACCGCTTGCAGGAGGTGGACGCGGCGAACGGTATGCGCGGCTCGACCCTCATCGCCATCATCCTGGGACTGCTGCTCGGCCTGGCGGCCGGCATCGGCGGCTACACCTTCCTCTACGCGAAGGGGGCCTCCTACCTCACCAACGACCCGGCGGCCTGCGCCAACTGCCACGTGATGCAGTCGCAGTACGACCAGTGGCTGGTGTCGAGTCACCGCTCGGTGGCGGTGTGTAACGATTGCCACACCCCTCCAGGGTTTATCCCCAAGTACTTCACCAAGGCTCTGAACGGCTTCAACCACTCCTACGCCTTCACCACCGGCTGGTTCCACGAGCCGATCCAGATCAACGAGCGCAACCGGCAGGTCACCGAGCAGGCCTGCCGCAAGTGCCACGAGAACATCGTGCAGGCCATCGAAGGGCCCCACCGGCCCGGGCAGGAGCTGTCCTGCATCCGCTGCCACTCGACCGTGGGGCACTTCTGATCCGTTCCGAGGAGAGCTGACGAGATGGACAACGACGCGAGAAGCAGAGAGCCGCGGCACCGGCGGGGGTGGGGGCTGGTCCTGGGGGTGGCCTTGGTCTCGGCTCTGGCGGCCGCCGGCGCGACCGCGCTCCTGGTCAACATCTTCGAGCACAAGCAGGAGGCCCGGAACCCCTTCTACCGGGTGGTGGAGATCGACGACCAGACGGAGGATCCGGCGGTCTGGGGGAAGAACTTCCCCATGCAGTACGACCAGTACAAGAAGACGGTGGACCAGGTGCGCACCCGCTACGGCGGCAGCGAGGCCCTGCCGCGCACGCCCGACGAGGCCGACCCGCGCTCCATCGTGGCCCAGTCCCGTCTCGAAGAGGACCCGCGCCTGAAGACCATGTGGGCCGGCTACGCCTTCGCCGCCGATTTCCGCGAGGAGCGCGGCCACGCCTACATGCTGGAGGACCAGACCTTCACCCAGCGCCAGGTGGTCAAGCAGCAGCCCGGCACCTGCATGCACTGCCACGCCTCGGTCTATCTCCCCTACAAGAAGCTGGGCAACGGCGACCTCATGGCCGGCTTCGAGAAGATGAACCAGATGCCCTACCAGGAGGCGCGCAAGCTCGTCACCCATCCTGTGGCCTGCATCGACTGCCACGACCCTGAGACCATGCAACTGCGCGTCACCCGGCCGGGCTTCATCGAGGGGATCCGCACCCTCAAGGCCGCCCAGGGGGTGGAGAATTTCGACGTCAACACCATGGCCACGCGGCAGGAGATGCGCGCCTACGTCTGCGGCCAGTGCCACGTCGAGTACTACTTCAAGGGGCCGGAAAAGCGGCTGACCTACCCCTGGCACAAAGGCCTCAAGGTGGACGAGATCCTCGCCTACTACGACGAGGAGGGGTTCAAGGACTGGGAGCACGCCGAGACGGGCGCGCCGGCGCTCAAGGCGCAGCACCCTGAGTTCGAGATGTGGAACCAGGGCATCCACGCGCGCTCGGGCGTCGCCTGCGCCGACTGCCACATGCCCTATACGCGAGTGGGGTCGCTCAAGATCAGCGACCATCACGTGCGCAGCCCGGTGCTCAACATCAACAACGCCTGCCAGACCTGCCACAAGTGGCCCGAGGAGGAGCTGCGGGCGAGGATCCACACGATCCAGGACCGCACCTTCGCGATGCGCAACCTGGCGATGGACGCGCTCGTGGCTCTGATCAACGACCTGAAGATCGCCCGCCAGGCCGCCGCGCCGGTCGAGCAGATCGCCCGCGCCCAGGATTTCCAGCGCAAGGCCCAGTTCTATCTCGACTTCATCGAGGCGGAGAACTCCATGGGCTTCCACGCCGACCAGGAGGCGGTGCGCATCCTCGCGCAGTCCATCGACTTCGCGCGCCAGGGGCAGATGGCGCTGCGTGGCGTGCCGGGCCTGCCGACGGTGCAGACCGTATCCGCGCCGCCGCCGGCGCAACGGACGACGCCCGAGGTGGGCGGGGTCGCGCCCGGCCGGGAAGGCGGCGCCGCGCCGGGAGCGGCGCCGGGACGGACGGGCGGGTAGGCCCGGGTACGGGCGGCCAGCCTTACGGGAGACGCTTCACGCCCGGGGAGGCGGTTCGGCGAGGAGGCGGCTGGCGAGCTCGCGCACCCGGGGGCCCGACGCGGTCCGGCGCAGGGTGGACGGCGTGGTGCCGAAGGCCTGCCGGAACGCCGAGGTGAAGTGGCTGTGGCTGGAGTAGCCCAGGTCCAGGCCCAGCGCGGAGAGGTCGGCGCGGGGATCGGCCACCTCCTCCAGGGCGGTGCGCAGCCGCAGATGGTTGCGGTAGCCGTGCAGCGTCGTCCCGGTGCCGCGGCGGAACAGCCGGCAGAGGTGGAAGACGGAGAAGCCGATGCGGCCGGCGATCTCCTGGAGCGACAGCGGCTCCCGGAAGCTCCGCGCCAGCACGGCCTTCGTCTCCTCCACCAGGTCGCCGCCGATCGCCACGGTGGCCGGGAGGCTCCGCCATTCATACATCTCGGCGGCGTTGCCGAGGAGCCGGGCGAGGACGTGGAGCATCGTCTCCTCGACGCGCAGGGGCTCGATGAGCTCTCCCTTCATGAGCTGCCGCACCAGGAGCCGCTGGACCAGGTAGCTCCGGGGATCGCTCGGCCCGTGGCTGAACGAGAAGGGCTGGTCCGGATGCTCGACGACCGCGGGATCGTGGGCGCGCACGGCGTCGACCAGGACCTGCGGCCGGAACGCGAACCATTCGCAGTGGTCCCCCTCCTCGCTCACCTTGCCCCGGCGATAGACCTGGCCCTTGTTGTAGAACGTCACCGAGTTGGGATCGACGACGAATCGTTTGCCCCCTTCGTGCTGCAGCCAGACGCTGGTGCGCGGGAAGACGAAGATGTCGTTCTCGGCCGGCCCGGAGTCGTGGAAGCGCGGATGCGACGGCGGCGCGCGGAAGGCGCCGATGCGGAGCAGCGGGCTGTCGAAGAGAAGACGGTCGAGCGGCGGCGGCTCGTCCGGCGGGTGGGGCGGTCCCGGTCTGCTCATGGTCGTATCCCTGTCGGCTCTCTCCATTGTATACGTACGCCGGCCTCCCGAAGTTCTGATCACTTTTCCAAAGCAAGATCTCGATAGCGCGGGTGTTCGTTCCCGCGCAGACTGGCGATGGATCACGGCTCCGCCGGGGCATCGGTGCCAGGCGGAGGGCCGGATCAGGAGGAATAAAGTGATGATTTGGAAAAAGTGTGTGATCGCTACCGGTCTGCTCGTCCTCGCCCTGCACGGCGCCGCCGCGCAGGAGACGGGCGCCGCGCCCGAGGCCGGCACCCTCCAGGCGTTTCTCCAGAGCCTCCAGCCGCCGGCCGCCTCTCTGGTCACCCCGGAGGCCGCCGGGACCCCGGAGGCCCTTTCTCTCGCCACTCCCCCCAAGGGGGTGTCCTGCTGCCGCGCCTACCCGAGCTGCTGCTCCACGGTGGCTACCGCGGAGGCCTGCACCGACCTGGGAGGGGAGCCCCACTCCACCACCCAGTTGTGCGCCCTGAACTGCTGCTGGTGACACCCGCTCCAAGCGGGCGGAGGGCTTCGGCCCTCCGCCCGCACCGGCGTTAAGATGGGGCTCCCATTCCAAAGGAGAGCACCCATGAAGAAGAGATTCGAGAAGAAGCTGAGCCTGAACCGCGAGACCCTGCGGCGCCTGACCGGCGGCTGGAGGGAGGTCGACGCCGGCCTGCCCACCACCCCGATCGGCACCTGCCCCGCGTCCGACCCCGCCGCCTGCGGCACCGGCACCGGCGGGACCAGCACGGTCGAGTGCACGCAGTGAGCAGCAGCCCGGCCGGAGGCCCCCTCCGGCCGGGGCTTTGCCGCACCGCGTTAATCCTTTTTGCCGCAGTTTGACGTAAATCCCCCGCTGTGGCACTCTACGGAGTGGGGGAGCGGGGGGCTCCTCCGACTCACGGAGGTCTAGCGGCATGGCGGCGAATCCCACGACAGCGATCCTGGAGAGCCCGGCGGCATCGACACAGGCCGGGCCGGCGCCCACCTCGAGCCCGCGGATCGGCCCGGAGCAGCTGGCGAGCCTGGCGGCGCGAGTCAGCCTGGCGAGCCCGGCCGGGGAGACGTTCACCGTCCATTCACCTCTCGACGGCCGGCGGATCGGTGAGATTCCGAAGGCGACGCCGGAGGACGTGCGGGCGGCGGTGAAGCGGGCGCGGGTGGTCCAGGACGACTGGGCGCACCGCACGTTCGCCGAGCGCGCCGAGGTCTTCCTGCGCTTCCACGACCTGGTCATCGAGCGGCAGGAGGAGGTTCTCGACCTCATCCAGCTCGAGTCGGGCAAGGCGCGCAAGCACGCCTTCGAGGAGGTGGCCGACTCGGCTATCGTCGCCCGCTACTACGCGATCAACGGCGAGGACCACCTGGCGCCCAAGCGGCGCAAGGGGGCGCTTCCCGGCCTCACCCTCGCCTGGGAGCACCACCATCCGGTGGGCGTCGTCGCCATCATCTCCCCCTGGAACTATCCGCTCTCCCTGGCCGTGACCGACGCCGTGGCCGCCCTCCTGGCCGGCAACGCCGTGGTGCTGAAGCCGGATCACCAGACCTCGTTCACGGCGCTCTGGGCCGCCGAGCTGCTGGAGGAGGCGGGGCTGCCCGCCGGGCTCTTCCAGGTGGTGACCGGCGAGGGGACCGTGCTGGGAACGCCGCTCATCGAGTCCTGCGACTTCCTCACCTTTACCGGCAGCACCGCCACCGGCCGCAAGGTGGCGCGGCAGGCGGGGGAGCGGCTCATCGGCTGCACCCTGGAGCTCGGCGGCAAGAACGCCATGCTGGTCCTCGCCGACGCCGACGTCGAGGCGGCGGTCTCCGGCGCGGTGCGCGGCAGCTTCGCCAACGCCGGCCAGCTCTGCATCTCCTTCGAGCGGATCTACGTCCACACGTCGATCTACCCGCTCTTCCTCGAGCGCCTCCTCCAGGAGACCCGCGCCCTGCGTCTGGGCGCCGGGCTCGACTACGAGGCGGACATGGGACCGCTGATCTCGCGGACGCAGCTCGAGAAGGTGACGGAGCACGTGGCGGACGCCGTGGCGAAGGGGGCGACGGTCCACGCCGGCGGCCGGGCGCGGCCGGACCTCGGACCCTACTTTTACGAGCCCACCATCCTGACCGGCGTGACGAAGGAGATGAAGCTCTTCGCCGAGGAGACCTTCGGCCCGGTGGTGGCCGTCTACCGTTTCGAGTCGGTCCACGACGCGGTCGAGCGGGCGAACGACAGCCCGTACGGCCTGAACGCCAGCGTCTGGACCCGCGACACCGAGTTGGGCCACCGCGTGGCGACCCGCCTGCGGGTGGGCACCGTCAACATCAACGAGGCCTACGCCGCGGCCTGGGCGTCCGTCGACGCGCCGATGGGCGGCTTCAAGGACTCGGGCCTCGGCCGCCGGCATGGCGCCGAGGGCATCCTC
>DASPJI010000118.1:0-15017 GCA_035628695.1 Thermoanaerobaculia bacterium
GTACGAACTTTCTTCCAGACCTATTATGCGCCCAATAACGCCGTTCTCACCCTCACCGGTGATTTCGACCCGGAGGACGCGCTGCGGCGGATCGAGACCTGGTTCGGCGACATCCCCCCGGGACCGCCGGTGCCGCCGGTCGTGGCCGAGCTGCGGCCGCTGGGCGGCGAGCGGCGCGAGGTGCGGGAGGACAACGTCCGCCTCCCCCGGATCTATCTCGGCTTCCGCGCCCCCGCCGTGGGCGAGCGCCTCTGGTACGCCGCCGACCTGCTCGCCGGCATCCTCACCGGCGGCAAGTCGGCGTTGCTCTACCGCGACCTGGTCTACGACCGCCAGATCGCCCAGGACGTGTCGGCGTCGGTGAGCCCCTATGAGGAGGTGGCCACCTTCCTGGTGGCCGCCACCGCCCGCCCCGGCGTGCGCGTCGAGACGCTGGAGGCGGCCCTGCTCGAGCACCTGGACCGGCTGGCCGCCTCCCCCCCCGCGCCCGCCGACCTCGAGCGGGCGCGCAACCGGACCCTGATGGACTATTTCAGCAGCTTGCAGAAGATCGAGACCCGGGCCGACCAGTTCGGGATGTTCACCACCTATCTCGACGACCCCGGCGCCCTGGCCCGCGAGTCCGAGATCTTCGGCGAGCTCACCGGCCAGGACGTCCAGGACTACACGGCCGGCTGGTGCCGCGAGTCCGAGCGGGTGGTGGTGACCTTCGTGCCCAGGGGGGAGGCGTGATCGACCGCTCGCTGCCGCCGCCCCCCGGCCCGCTCCGTCCGTTCCGCTTCCCGGCCTTCCAGCGGGCGCGCCTCGCCAACGGCCTCACGGTCTTCGCCGCGCGCCAGGGGAGCGTGCCGCTGGTCAGCCTGGAGCTGGTCACCCAGGCCGGCGGCCAGCACAGCCCGGCGGGCCAGGCCGGCCTCGCCTCCCTGACCGCCTCCCTGCTCGACGAGGGGACGGCGCGCCGCACGGCGCTCGAGATCGCCGGCGAGGTCGAGAACCTCGGCGGCTATCTGGTCACCGGCGCCGACTGGGACGTCGGCTACCTCGGCGTCGGCCTCCTCTCCAGCCATCTGGAGCGGGGGCTGGAGCTGCTGGCCGAGGTGGCCACCGCCGCGACCTTCCCGGAAGCGGAGATCGAGCGCCTGCGGCGGCAGCGGCTGACCGAGATCCTGCGCCGCACCCAGGACCCGTCGGCGGTGGCCGACGAGCGGCTGCTGCGGGAGATCTACCACGGCACGGTCTACGAGGGCTCCCTGCTCGGCACCGAGGAGAGCGTGCGCGGCCTCGGCCGCGACGCCATCACCGCCTTCTTCCACCGGCACTACGGGATGGACGGCTCGTTCGTCATCGCCGTGGGCGACCTCGATCCCGGGGAGGTCACGCGGCGGGTCGAGGCGGTGCTGGGGGGGGCCGGCGGCACCGCGCCGCCGCCGCCCGGGATCCGCCCCGCGCCGCTCGGCGGGGTCGCCGTCCACCTGGTCGACCGCCCGGGCGCGGCGCAGGCCGAGCTGCGGCTGGGTCACCCCTGCATCTCGCGCACGCACCCCGACTACGTCCCTCTGATGGTGGCCAACGCCCTGCTGGGCGGCAAGTTCACCAGCCGGATCAACCTCAACCTGCGGGAGCGGCACGGCTACACCTACGGCGCCTCGAGCCGCCTCGTCGGCCGCCAGGGCCCGGGCCCCTTCCTCGTCAGCAGCGCGGTGGCGACGGAGTCGGCCGGGGCGGCGGCGCGCGAGGTGCTGTCGGAGCTGCGCCGGCTGCGCGAGGAGCCGGTCGAGGTGGCGGAGCTGGAGGAGACCCTCAGCTATCTCACCGGGGTCTTCCCCTACACCCTGCAGACGATCGGCGAGGTCGCCAAGCGCCTGGAGACCCTGGGCACCTACGGCCTGCCGGACGACTACTACGAGTCCTACCTGGAGCGGATCGGCGCGGTGACGCGGGAGGACATCCTGGAGGCGGCGCGCCGGCACATCCACCCGGAGAGGATCGCGGTGGTGGCGGTGGGGCCGGCCGAGGCGCTGGAGAGGCAGTTCGAAGGATTGGGCCCGGTGACCGTCTGGTCGCCGCAGGCCGAGCCGCAGCTCGCGGGCTAGGACTGCTCGCCGACGGCGTAGAGCCTTCCCGACTGGGTGATCCGGATGTCGATGCGGCGGACCCCGCCGCCGGGTACGTCGACGGTCACCGGCTGCTGGGTCCCCGTCACCTCCAAGTCCTTGGGGGAGTAGTAGACCAGGAGCTTGTTCTCTCCCGCGGGGACCTCGTACCCCTTGCTGAAGTCCCGGCTGCGCCGGCGCTTCAGCAGCCCCGCGCCGACGTCGAAGGGCTGATCCCAGATCTTCGTGGAGCCCAGATAGACGCGGACGGACCCTTCGGCGGCCGGAGCGTCGATGCGCAGGCTCATCTGCAGCCGGCCCGTCTGCGGCGCGGCCGACGAGGACGTCTCCGCCCCCGCGGGCGTTTCCGCCGCCGAGCCTTCCGCGGACTGCGCCGGCTGCGGAGTCAGCTCTCCGCCGGCCGCCATCTGGGTGCCGCGCTGCCGGTCGACCTCGATGCGCGCCCGCCGCGCGATGTCGGAGGCCTCCCTTTCCCACGGGCGGGCCTCCAGAACGAGGCTGGCGGCGGCGATGGCTTCGGGGTAGCGGCGCAGACGCCACTCCGCCTTCGCCTTCGCGAGATGGCCCTCGACCGCCTCCTCCTGGGCCTTCAGCCCGTTGAATTCGGCCTCCATCCTCAACGCCTCCTGGCGCAGCCGGGGGATGTCCGGATGGTTCCGGGCGTGCGGCTCGGCGAGCCCGTACACCGAGGCGGCTTCGGAGAAGCGGCCCCGGCGCATCAGGGCGTTCCCCTGCTCGAACAGCTTGGCGACGTCGATGGCTGCCTCGGGCTGGGGCGTCGCCGCCACCACCGGCGTCTCAGCCGCCTGCCGGGAGTCGCGCGTCCGGGCGATCCCCCAGAAGATGATGAACCCGAGGAACAGGGCGGCGATGACCGCCCCGATCAGCTGGGAGCTCCTCTTCCTGGAGCTCCCGGCGGCGGCAGGGGGGACGGCCCGCGGCGGCGCCGGCATGGGCAGCGGAGGCGGCGGCGTGAAGGAGATCGAGGAGCCGGTGGCCGACGCGGCCGAGCCGTCGTCGTTCGCCGGGGTCATGACCGGGGGCGGCGGCACGGCCGCCGGGCCGGCCGGGGCCGCCGGCCGGGAACCCGATCCCGTGCCGGTGCCGGAGGTGCCGGTGCCGGAGAGGAGGTCCGGAGCGGCGGGCGGGACCGCCACCAGGGGAGGCGGCGGAGCCACGGGAATCGGCTCCGGGGCCGGCGCGCCCTTGCCGCCACCGAAGAGGCGGCCCCACAGCGGCTTGCGCGCCGGCGGGGCGGCCACCGGTCCGGCGGCTCCGGCCGATCCCACCAATCCCACCGATCCCGGCGCGGGCCCGACCGTCGACGGCGAAGCCGTCGAGGATGCTCCCAGGGGGAGCGAGCCGGACGGGATCACCATGGTGGACGACAGGCTCTGCGTCTCGTTGAGCTCGTCGCCGTTCAGGCTCTCCGCGACCAGCTTCTTGAGCTCGTCGGCCATCTCCCGCGCCCGCTGGTAGCGCCGGTTCGGGTCCTTCTCCAGCGCCTTGGAGATGATCTTCTCCACTCCGGGCGGCACGTTGCGGGCGTACTCCCGCAGCGGGGTGAACTGGTCGTAGACGATGCGGTGGCTCACCACCGTCAGGTTCTCGCCCTGGAACGGCTTGTGGCGCGTCAGCATCTCGTACAGCACCACCCCGAGGGCGAAGATGTCCGCCCGGTGGTCCACCTCTTTCCCCTGCACCTGCTCGGGCGCCATGTAGTTGGGCGTGCCGAGGAGCTGCCCCTCCTGGGTGAGGTTCGAGGTGTCGAGGCGGGCGATGCCGAAGTCGGTGATCTTGACCCTGCCGTCCTCGGTCATGATGATGTTCGCCGGCTTGACGTCGCGGTGGATCACCCGCTGCGAGTGGGCGTAGTCCAGCGCCTCGGCCACCTGGGAGATGATGTCCGCCACGCGGCCGAGGGGCAGCGAGGGGTCCGCCTGCATCACCATCTTGAGGTTGGTCCCCCGCACGTACTCCATGGCGATGAAGGACAGGCCGTCGCCGGCCCCCTCCACCACGTCGTGGATGGTGACGATGTTGGGGTGCGAGAGGATGCCGGCGCTCTGCGCCTCGCGGATGAAGCGGGCGCGGAACTGGTCCGCCTCCTGGTCGCGCACCGAGAAGCCCATGCGGAAGGTCTTCAAGGCGACGAGCCGGCCGATCAGCGGGTCGCGGGCCAGGTAGACCACACCCATGGCGCCTTTCCCGATCTCGTCGAGGATCTCGTAACGGCCTAGCTTGGTCGGCGTCAGGGGCAACATGGCTACTCGCTTAAGTGCATGGCGATTCTAGGGCTCCGGCGCCGCCGAGTCAAACCGCCGGGGAACCCGGCGGCGGAACGGGTAACTCGTGGGGACGTATGGGCTTAGGGGCGCCGGGCCGGCGCCCCCTCCTGTGGTAAGATGCGACCCCTTGACTTTTGCCCTCTGAAGGAGGCTTGAGACGATGCAGGTGGACAGCCCGGAGAAGATCCGCAATATCGCGGTGGCCGGTCACAACGACACCGGCAAAACGACTCTCGTCAGCGCGCTCCTCTACGCCGGTGGCGTCACCACCCGGCTCCATCGTGTCGAGGACGGCAATACGCTGACCGACTTCGACCACGAGGAGACCGAGCGCGGCATCTCGATCGGGCTCGCGCCCTGCTTCGTTCCCTGGCAACAGACCAAGATCAACCTCATCGACTGCCCCGGCTACGGCATCTTCTTCACCGAGGCGAAGGCGGGCATGCGCGCCGCCGACGCCGTGCTGCTCTGCGTCAACTCCGTGGCCGGCGTCGAGGTCAACACCGAGAAGATCTGGTCGTACGCCGAGGAGATCGACCTGCCGGTGATGATCCACCTCACCAAGATGGACCGCGAGCGGGCCGACTTCGACCGCGCCCTCGAGGGGCTCCACAAGAGCCTCGGCCGGCTGGTGATCCCGGTGCAGATCCCGATCGGCCGCGAGCAGGGCTTCACCGGCGTCGTCGACCTGGTGCGGCAGAAGGCCTACAAGTTCACCCGCGACGGCAACGGCAAGGCGGAGGCCGCCGACATCCCGGCCGACCTGGCGGGCGAGGTGGAGGCCCACCGCGCGCGCCTGATGGAGGCGGTGGCGGAGGGGGACGAGGCGCTGATGGAGCGCTTCTTCGAGGAGGGGACGCTGCCCCAGGAGGACCTCGAGCGCGGCCTGCGCCTGGCGGTCCGCAACCGGCAGGTCTTCCCCCTGACCGTCTCCGCCGGCTCGCACGGCATCGGCCCCTCGGCACTGCTCGACTCCTTCGTCGCCCTGCTCCCCTCCCCCGCCGACCGGAAGCCCTTCCCGGCGCAGACCGTCGGCGGCGAGGACCTGGAGGTCGGCACCGACCCGGCGGGGCCGCTGGCCGCCCTGGTGTTCAAGACGCTGTCGGACCCGTTCACCGGCAAGATCTCCATCTTCCGGGTCGTCTCCGGCACCCTCTCCCAGGATTCGAACGCCTACAACTGCCGCGCCGAGGAGAACGAGCGCATCGGCCACACCATGCTGCTCCAAGGCAAGCAGGTCACCAACGTGCCGCGCCTGGTGGCCGGCGACATCGGCGGCCTGGCCAAGCTCAAGGTCACCTCGACGGGCGACACCCTGTGCGCCAAGGAGCGCCCGGTGCGCCTGGGCTGGATCACGGTGCCGGAGGCCGCCATGGCCTTCGCCGTCGAGCCCAAGTCCAAGGGGGACGAGGAGAAGATCGGCGACGCCCTGCACCGGCTGATGGACGAGGACGTGTCGCTCCACACCGGCCGCGACCCCGAGACGCACGAGTACCTGCTCTCCGGCACCGGCCAGCTCCACATCGAGATCGCCGTCTCCAAGCTCAAGCACCGCTATCACGTCGAGGTGGTTCTGCATCCGCCGAAGGTGCCGTACCGCGAGACGATCCTGCGGCCCGCCGACGGCCACGGCCGCCACAAGAAGCAGAGCGGCGGCCGCGGCCAGTTCGCCGACTGCAAGATCAAGATCGAGCCGCTGCCGCGCGGCGAGGACTTCTCCTTCGCCGACGAGATCTTCGGCGGCTCGATCCCGCAGAACTACCGGCCGGCGGTCGAGAAGGGGATCCAGGAGGCGCGGCGCCGCGGCTACCTGGCGGGCTATCCGGTGGTCGACTTCAAGGTGCGCCTCCTCGACGGCCAGTACCACGACGTCGACTCCTCCGAGCTGGCATTCAAGATCGCCGGCTCCCTGGCCTTCAAGGACGCCATGGCCAACGCCAAGCCGACGATCCTCGAGCCGATCATGAAGGTGGAGGTGGTCGCCTCCGACGAGTTCACCGGCGACATCATGGGCGACCTGTCGCACCGCCGCGGCCGGCCGCAGGGCATGGACTCGATGAACGGCAACCAGGTCATCAAGGCCACGGTGCCGATGTCCGAGATGCTCAACTACGCGCCGGCTCTGCGCTCCATGACCCAGGGACGGGCGACCTTCCACATGGAGTTCTCCCACTACGAGGAGGTCCCCCGGCCGGTCCAGGAGAAGCTGATCGCCGAGGCGGCCAAGCACCGGCAGGAAGAGCAGCAGCATCACTAGACCCGCTACAATCTGAAGCCTCCGGGGCGGCGGGATCCCGCCGCCCCGATCCATCAGACACCACGACAACACACCGTCACGGAGATCCAGCCTTGATCCAAGCGACCCAGATGCGCGTCGGCATGTGCATCCTCTTCGAGGGCAACATCTGCCGGATCATGCAAGTCCAGCACGTCACGCCGGGGAACTGGCGCGGCTTCGTCCAGGCCCGGATGCGGAACATCAAGTCCGGCAACAGCTTCGAGCACCGCTTCGGCTCCACCGAGAAGGTAGAGCGGGCGATCCTCGACACCAGTCCGATGGAGTACCTCTACTCCGACCCGTCGGGCCACCACTTCATGAACCAGGAGACCTACGAGCAGATCACCATGGAGGACGAGACCCTGGGTGACACCATGCTCTACCTCCTGCCCAACACCGTCATCTCGGTGGACTTCTATGAAGGCCAGCCGGTGGGCATCGACCTGCCGAACACGGTGACGCTGGAGGTGGTGGAGACCGAGCCCGGCCTCAAGGGGGCGACGGCGAGCTCCTCGTACAAGCCGGCCAAGATGGAGACCGGCCTGACGGTCCAGGTGCCGCCCTTCATCGAGGTGGGGACCAAGATCCTCATCGACACCCGCGAGAACAAGTACCTGAGCCGCGCGTGAGCCCCGAACAGCTCGATCAGATCGTCCTGGGCCTCACCTGGTTCGTGGTCTTCCTGTTCTCGACCACGCTCCACGAGGCCGGCCACGCCTTCGCCGCCTACCGGCTGGGAGACTCCACCGCCTACGAGGGCGGCCAGGTGAGCCTCAACCCGCTCCCGCACATCCGCCGGGAGCCGTTCGGCATGGTGCTGGTCCCCCTCATCACCTTCGCCACCATGGGCTGGATGATGGGCTGGGCGAGCGCCCCCTACGACCCCACCTGGGCCCACCGCTACCCGCGGCGGGCGGCGCTGATGGCCCTCGCCGGCCCGCTCGGCAACCTGATCCTGGTGCTGGTGGCCGGGCTGGCGCTGCGCGCCGGGCTGGCCATGGGGGTGTTCGTGCCGGCTCCCCAGGACTTCTTCACCTACCTGGTGAGCCCGGCGGGGGACAGCGCCGCGGCAGGCGCCATCGTGCCGCTGTCGATCCTGTTCTCGCTCAACCTCCTGCTCTTCGTCTTCAACCTGCTGCCGCTGCCGCCCCTCGACGGCAGCGCGATCGTCCCTGCCTTCATGAGCAACACGATGGTGGCGCGCTACAACGCCTTCCTCCACCAGCCGATGCTCTCCCTCCTGGGCCTGCTGGTGGCCTGGAAGGTCTTCCCCTTCATCTTCCAGCCGGTCCTGATCCTGGCCCTGCGGCTGCTGTACTCGGGGCTCGGCTGACGCCTAGTGCGCGTGGCCGTCGCCCGGCCGGCCACCGGGCAGGCCGGCCGGCCGGCTCTCCAGGCCCGGCTGGACGATCCCCCTGCCGGACGACTTCTTGGCCTCGGCGACGATCCGCCGCACGTCGGCCAGGAGTTTCGGCGCGTCATAGACGATGCCGTCTTTGATCGTGTAGCGGACGCCGCCCACCCGCACCACCTCGTTGCCGGCGTTGACCCGGATGGTGCCGGTGCCGTAGAGCACCTGGAAGTCCTGGAGCGGGTTCTCCGCCACCACGACGAGGTCGGCGAGCTTGCCGGGCTCCACGGTGCCGATCTCCTGGTCGAGCCCCAGCGCCTGCGCGCCGTGCAGGGTGGCCGCCCGGATCACCTCCAGGGGATGGAACCCGGCCTCCTGCAGCAGCTCGAACTCGCGGATGTAGTCGAAGCCGTAGAGCTTGTAGATGTAGCCGCTGTCGGAGCCGGTGGTCACCCGGCCGCCGCGGTTCTTGTACTCGTTGAGGAAGGTCATCCAGAGCCGGTAGTTGTTGCGCCAGGCCACCTCGTCGCCGGTGGTCCAGTTGTACCAGTAGGAGCCGTGGGCCTTGCGGCTGGGGGTGTAGAAATCCCAGAGCGACGGCAGGGTGTACTCCTCGTGCCACTCGGCGCGGCGGGCGCGCATCAGGTCGCGGCTCGCCTCGTAGATGGTGAGCGTCGGGTCGAGGGTGAAGTCGAGGGCGATGAGCTCGTCCATCACCTTGTTCCAGCGCTCGGAGAAGGGGGGAGCGGCCTGCTCCCACAGCCGGCCGGCCTCGCCGAAGCGGTGCGACTCGTCGAGGAAGTTGTAGTCGGACGGATAGTCCTGGATGCTGCGGTCGCCGAACAGCGCCTCGGGCAGGCCGTACCAGTGCTCCATGGTGGTGAGGCCCCAGCGCGCGGTGTCCAGGACGTCGGCCTGGGCGACGTAGAGCTGGGCGTGATGGGCGGCGGTGCGCAGGCCCCGCTTCTTCGCCTCCTCGATGGCGGCCTTCAACATCTCCGGCCGCTCGCCGAAGAGCTTGATGCCGTCGGCGCCCCGGGTGGCGAGGCCCGCCACCCACTGGCGCACCTCGTCCGGAGTCTTGAACGGGGTGTCGCGGTCCATACCGAAGACGACGTAGGACTCGATGCGGGGCGCGGTGATCTCGTTGCGGGCGCTCTTCGCCTTCTCGTCCAGGGTCCAGTCGATGCCGTTGGTGCTGCCGGGCTCGCGGACCGTGGTGATGCCGTGCCCCATCCAGAGCTTGTAGACGTATTCGGCCGTGGTGCCCTGGGCGCGGCCGCCGGTGTGGCCGTGCATGTCGACGAAGCCGGGCAGCACGTACATCCCCTGGAGGTCCAGCTCGCGCCCCCCCTCCCCCAGCAGCGGGCGGCTCTGGGGATCGATGGGCACGCCGGGATAGCCCACCGGCACGATGTCGGCGATCCGGTTCTTCTCGATCACGATGTCGACCGGCCCCAGCGGCGGAGCGCCCGTGCCGTCGATCAGGGTGACCCCGCGCAGGATCAGGCGGCCGTACGGCCCCTCGCCCTCGGCGCGCGGCGGCGCCTTGGGCACCTCCTGGGGGGCCCAGGCCGCGGGCGGCGGCGGAGAGGGCGGCGGGGTCTGGGGAGCGGCGGCCGGGGCCTCCGCTTTCCGGGTGTTCTGCTCCTGCTTCTCCTGGGCTCCCACCGCCAGGCAGCAGGCGGCGATCACGGCGGTCAACGCGACTGCGGTACGGCCAACCCACGGGTCTCGTCTGGTCTTCATCGATCCGGCTCCTCGCTCGAGTCCAAGGGCGCATCCTGACAAAAGCGGCCCGGCGCGGCAAGGTGGTAAGATGAGGCAAATTCAGCCACGTTACCCGTCCAGGCTCCGCCGGGACCAGACATTCGGATGAACCAGCAGCAGTCTGCCGCGGCGCTCGCCTCGTCCTTCAAGGTCACCTGCCCGGGATGCGGGCAGCGGCTGCGCTTCGCCGTCGGCCCAGAGGCGGCCGGTCCCGACGCCGCGCCCCGGCTGCGGGTGCAGTGCGCCTCCTGCCGCGCCACCTTCAGCGTGCGCCGCCCCGGGGCCGAGCCGGGCGCGGCCACCACTGACGGCACCATGGCCGCGCCTCCCTATGTCGGCGTGCCCGTCGCGCCGGCGTCGACCGGCTCCGACCGATCCGTCGGATCTTCCGGCGCCGCCTCCACCGCACTGCTGTCCGCGGCCGAGGCCGCGCCGTCCCTCCGCCGGGCCTCCCGGGACGCTCCCGGCTTCGTGCCGGGGGACCTCGTCGCCGACCGTTACCGCGTGGTGCGCTTCATCGCCCGCGGCGGCATGGGGGAGGTCTACGAGGCCGACGACCTGGAGCTCCGGGAACGCGTGGCCCTGAAGACGGTCCGCGCCGAGGTCTCGCGGGACGACCTGGTGATCGAGCGCTTCAAGCGGGAGATCCAGCTCGCGCGCAAGGTCACCCACCCCAACGTCTGCAGGATCTTCGATGTCTCTCACCACCGGGAGCCGAGGGAGCCGGACGGCGCCGCCATCATCTTCCTGACCATGGAGCTCCTCACCGGCGAGACCCTGGCGCAGCGCATCCGCGACCGGGGTCCGATGACGCCGGACGAGGCGCTCCCGGCCGCCAGCCAGATCGCCGAGGCGCTCCACGCCGCCCATCAGGCCGGAGTGATCCACCGCGACCTGAAGCCGGGCAACGTCGTGCTGGTGGAGTCCCGGAGCGGGCTGCGCGCCGTGGTCACCGATTTCGGGCTGGCGCGTCTGGAGGCCGGTCCCGAGCAGGGGCTGACGCTGACCGGGACCGGCGTCGTCGGCACCCCCGCCTATCTCGCCCCCGAGCAGATCGAGGGGAGCGAGATCAGCCCGGCGGTGGACATCTACGCGCTGGGCATCGTGCTCTACGAGATGCTCACCGGCACCGTGCCGTTCCTCGCCGACACCGCGCTGGCGACGGCGGTCAAGCGCCTGCGCGAGGCGCCGGTCTCGCCGCGGGTCCACAGGCCGGGCCTCGACCCGCGCTGGGAGGCCGCCATCCTGCGCTGCCTGGAGCGCGACCCCGCCGCCCGCTTCGCCGACGCCCTGCAGGTAGTGCACGCGCTGACCGGCCCGGCGCGCCCCATGCCGCTCCAGCCCATACCCGGGCCGGCCCCTGCCGCTCCTGCCGTCGAGCCCTCACGAGCCCAGCCCACGACGAGCCGAAGGCGGCTCCAGCTCCTGATCCTGACCGGACTGACCCTGCTGGTGGCCGGGGTGGGCTACGTCCGGTACACCGGCTGGAAGGAGGCCCAGATCGCGCCGCGGCCGGGGCTCCTGCTCCCCGCCGCGGTCACGGTCCGCCCGTCGGTGGCGGTCCTCGGCTTCAAGGACCTGTCCGGCAACGCCGAGACCTCCTGGCTCTCGCCGGCCCTCGCGGAGATGCTGTCCACCGAGCTCGCGGCCGGCGGCGATCTGCGGGTGATCGCCGGCGACAACGTGGCCCGGGCCAAGGTCGAGATGGGGCTCGCGGACGTCGGCCAGCTCGAGCGGCCCGCCCTCGCCCGCCTCCGCACCTTGCTGGGGAGCGAGGCGGTGGTGCTGGGCTCTTACCTGGTGCTGGACGGCGCCTCGGGGCCGCAGGTCCGCCTCGACCTCTTGCTGCAAGATGCCGCCACCGGCGAGACCACGGCGCGGCTGTCGGAGTCCGGCCCCCAGTCCGGGCTGTTCACCCTGGTCGCGAAGACCGGCCAGCGCCTGCGCCAAGCCCTCGGGGCGGCCGATCCCGGCTCACCGGAGAACGCCAAGCCGGCGCTCCCCTCCCACCCCGAGGCGGCCCGCCTCTATGCCGAGGGGCTCAGCAAACTGCGCGGCTTCGATCCCGTCGGTGCCCGCGACCTGCTGGCACGTGCTGCCGTCCTCGAGCCCGGCAACGCGATGGTCCACTCCGCTCTCGCCACCGCCTGGGGGTCCCTGGGCTACGACAACAAGGCCCGCGAGGAGGCGAAGACGGCCTTCGACCGCTCCGCCGGCCTGCCGAGAGAAGAGCGGCTCCTCATCCAGGGGCGCTACCGCGAGGCCGTGCAGGACTGGAACAAGGCGGCGGAGATCTACTGGCAGCTCTGGTCCATGTACCCCGACAACCTCGACCACGGCCTCCGGCTCGCCGGCACCCAGACCGCCGCCGGCCGGGTGGAAGAGGCGCTGGCCACGGTCGACGCCCTCCGCACCCTGCCCGCGCCGTTCCGCGACGATCCCCGTATCGACCTGGCCGAGGCCACGGCGGCCGGCGCCCGCGCCGACTTCCAGCGGCAGCGCGAGGCGGCGGCCCGCGCCACCCGCAAGGGCAAGGAGCAGGAGGCGCCGCTCATGGCCGCCCAGGCCCTCCTCCTGGAGTGCCGGGCGTTGCGCAACCTGGGGCAGTCCGACAAGGCCTTCGCCGCCTGCGAGGAGGGGCGCGCCCTGCACGCCAGGCTGGGAGACCGCTCTGGCGTGGCCGAGGCCCTCCTCCACGCCGCCAACGTCCGCTTCGACCGCGGCGACCTGGCATCGGCGCTGCGGCTGTCCGAGGAGGCCCTGGTCACCTACCGCGAGATCGGCAACCGTGCCGCCGAGGCCGGCGCCCTCAACAATGTCGCGGTGATCCTCAAGAGCCAGGGGGACCTGGACCGCGCGCGCGAGCTGTACGAGCAGGTTCTCGCCATCACCCGCGAGATCGGCAGCCGCGGCGGCGAAGCCTATGCTCTCAACAACCTGGCCGGCGTCCTGCTGCGGCGCGGCGACCTGGAGCGCGCCGGCGCCCTCTTCGAGGAGTCCCTCGGCATCCGCCGCGAGCAGGGAGACCGGAGCGGCGAGGCCTACGCCCTGGACAACATCGGTGTGGTTCTGCGCAAGCGCGGCGACCTGAACGGGGCGCGCCGGCGCCACGAGGAGGCGCTCCGCATCCGCCGCCAGACCCGCCAGAAGATCAGCGAGGTGACCTCCCTCAACAATCTGGCCATGGTGCTTCTGGACCAGGGAGAGCTGGAGGCGGCCCGCGACCGCCTCAGGACCTCCCTCGCCCTGGGCCGGGAGATCGGCAACCCCAGCGCCCAGGCCGGCGCCCTCTTCGGCTTGGGAGAGGTGCTCGCCGCCGAGGGACGCCTGGCGGAGGCGCGGAAGCATCACGAGACGGCCCTCGAGCACCGCCACCGGCTGGGCGAGAAGGGCATGGAGGCCGAGAGCCGTCTGGCCCTCGCTCTGGTGCTCCTGCAATGGGGCGAGGCCGGCGCCGCGGCTGGACTCACCACCGCCGCCGCCGGGGCATTCTCCCACCAGGGCGCGATCGATGGCGAAGCCCTCGCCCTCTCGGTCTCGGCCCTGGCCCTGAACACCCGGGGCGATGCCGCCGGGGCGGGGCAGGCTCTGGACCGGGCCGCCGTCCTCGTCGCCCGCAATCAGGACCTCCGCACGCGCCTGATCGTCCAGCTCCGGGCGGCCCGTCTGGGCCGCGCGCCTGAGGGGCAGAGCGCGGAAACCGCGCTCCGTCAGGTCTCTGAACAGGCCACCCGCGCCGGCTTCCCTGCTCTCCGTCTGGAGGCGGACGTGCTCCTCGCCCGTCAGACCCGGGACGCGGCGCGTCTCACCACCCTCGAGCAGGAAGCGACAGCCATGGGCTATGGTCTCCTCGCCCGCGAGGCTGCCGACGGGTTACGCTGACCGCCGGGCAGGCGAGGGCCGAGAGGGCGCCACGGCGGAGATTCCCACCGCGGCCATCAGCGCCATCGCCGCGCCGAAGGCGAAGGCCGCGGGCGCCCCCCAGCGGTCCCACAGCGCGCCGAAGAGCAGCGACGCCGGCAGGGCCCCGACACCCAGGGCGAGGTTGTACCAGCCGAAGGCGGCCCCCCGCCGCTCCACCGGCACGAGGTCGGCCACCAGCGCCTTCTCCACCCCCTCGGTGAGCCCGAAGTAGACCCCGTAGACTGCGAAGAGCGCCCACGCGTGCCACTCCCGGGTGGCCTGCCCGAGAGCGAAGTAGACGCCGGCATAGACGAGCCAGCCGGCCACCAGCAGCGGCTTGCGGCCGATCCGGTCGGAGAGCGCCCCGCCGGGCGTGCTCGCCGCCGACTTGACGACGTGGAGCATGGCCCAGAGGATCGGGATCAACGCCGCGTCCACCCCCAGGTCGGCCGCGCGCAGCAACAGGAAGGCGTCCGTCGAGTTGCCCAGGGTGAAGACCAGGAGGATCACCAGGAAGGACCAGAAGCGACGGCCCAGAGGCACCGACAGATCGGCGGGCCGGATGGCGTTGCGGACGGGCGCCTGTCGTGGCACCTCACGGACGCCGAAGATGAGCATCGCCACGGCCAGCGCCCCGGGGATGGCGGTGAGCAGGAACAGCGTGCGCAGGTCGAGCCCCCCCCAGCGCAGCAGGGCGAAGGCGAGGAGAGGCCCCACCACCGCTCCGGCGTGGTCGGCGGCGCGGTGGAAGCCGAAGGCCCGGCCGCGGATCGAAGGGTCCACCGAGTCGGCGATCAGCGCGTCCCGAGGGGCACCGCGGATCCCCTTTCCCACCCGGTCCGTCACCCGGATGGCGAGCACCTGGGCCGCCGACTGGGCGAGGCCGATCAGCGGCCGGATCACCGAGGCGATGGTATAGCCGGCGACGACCAGCGGCTTGCGCCGGGCGACGCGGTCCGACCACCAGCCGCTGGCGAGCTTGAGCAGCGCCGCCGTGGACTCGGCCGCCCCTTCGATCGCCCCCACCGCCGTCGCCCCCGCTCCCAGCACGCTGGCCAGGAACACGGGGAGCAGCGGATAGGTCATCTCGGACGCTACGTCGGTCAGCAGGCTGACGACAGAGAGAGCGAGGACATTGCGGCCGAGCCGCGCGCGGAAAGAGGGGGGCGGGGATTCCACCGGCGGATTCTACCTCCCCAAAAAGCGAACGGCCGGCGCGAGATGCGCCGGCCGTCAGCCGTTCTGCAATGGCCGGGAAACCTACTCCGCGGCCTCGGCGTCCTTCTTCTTGGCGCGGCGGGGCTTGGCAGCTT